>CAZUOS010000199.1:0-3620 GCA_964621415.1 uncultured Azospirillum sp. | reverse complement strand
TTTAGGGGGATCCAAATCTGCTGCGCTCAGTCTACTCGATAGAATGCTGCATCGGGTGCAGATTTGGTGGGGGGGGTGCTTTGCCACATACTCCTCCCGCCGAGTGTGTTGCTACGTACCCCCCACCGAATCCCAAGAGGGATTCGGCTCCCCCGCGTGAGGGGAGCTATGGAGTGAGCTTCACGGCTGTGGTTCCACCCGGCCCGCATATTCGCCCACCACCACGCCCGCCGCCACCTCGAGCACCGTGGCGTCGCCCGCGATGGCGGCGAAATCCGCCGCGTCGGTACCGGTCATCCAGGCCTGGATGCGCATGGTGCCGATCAGTTCGAACAGGCTACGGCGACGCGCTTCATCGAGATGCGCGATCACCTCATCCAGCAACAAAATCGGCGGCACACCGCACCAATCCGCTCGTGCCCGTGCAGCCGCGAGGGTGATGGCAAGCAGCACGGCTTTCTGCTCGCCGGTCGAGCAATGCTCGGCCAGCATATCCTTCCCGGCATGAATCACCACCCACTGGCTGCGCTGCGGGCCGAGGCTCGCCCGCCCGCGAGCCGCATCCACCGCCCGTGCACCCGCAAGCGCCCGCGCCGCCCGCTCCTCCACCTCGAGGGCGCTCAACCCCTCGGCCAGCCACTGCTCCAGCTGCCCTTCGAGCGCCAGCGTCGCCCGTGGGAAGCAGGCGGCCTCCGGCGCGTCGAGCGCTTTGCTCAGGCGCAGCAACGTCTCGAGCCGCGCGTGGGTGATGGCAACCGCATGCTCGGCCATTTGCTGCTCCAGCACCGAGAGCCAGTAGGGATCGGCGCTCGCACGGTCAAGCAGCAGGCGGTTACGCTCGCGCATCGCCCGCTCATAGGCGCTGACGCGGCTCGCATGCTCGGGCGCAAAACCATAAACAATGCGATCAAAAAAGCTGCGCCGCGCGCTGCCGCCCGCTACCCACAGCGTATCAAGCGCGGGCGTCAGCCATTGCACGCAGGCATAATGCGTGAGCGCCGTTTGCGCGCGGGCGCGCTCGCCATTAATATGCAGCAGACGTTTTTCGATGGCGGATTCCGGGTCTCGCCCGGTGCCGATACGGTGGGTTTCACCGCGTAAACTCAGCTCGGCATAGACCGTCAGCGGCGCGCGGCGATCGGCCGATTCCAGCTCCCCCTGCCCGCGCGCTCCGGCCCGCTGCATCTCGGAAAGCTTGGCCCCACGCAGGCCCCGCCCCGGCGAAAGCAGCGAGATGGCCTCAAGAATATTGGTTTTTCCGGCCCCGTTCGCCCCACGCAGCACCACCGGCGCAGGCGGCACTTCAAGCGTCAACGCCGCATAATTGCGAAACTGCTGGAGGTTCAGGCGCGTCACCGCATGTGGCAAGGGATGGCTCATGCGGTGAAGGTTAGCCGTTCCACATAAAACATCAATGCGTTTCCGTGACCCGCTATCAGGCCGGCTTCATAAAAATACGGCGCACGCTTAAGGCGCGGAAGAATGGGCGTCATCCCGGCCAAGTGGAGCGCGTGCCGGGATCTCCCAACGCAGGCAGAGCCTAAAACCCCGGTTCTTTCAAGCTCAGCCTATTTCGGGAGATCCCGGGACAAGCCCGGGACGCCCGTTCTCCCGCGCTTTTTTCATGAGGCCAGCTTAGTGGCCCACCATGTCCGGGGCTTGCATCGCCTGCATTTGCCTGCTAACGCTCGCCCCTTCGATCCTAAATCCCTCAGCAGAAAGATTACGGCATGCAACAACTTCTCCTGCGTAAAACGGTCGAGCAGATTCAAGCCGAAGCCATGAGCCATGGCCTCAAGCGCTCACTGGGAAAATGGAACCTCGTCAGCCTTGGCATTGGCTGCATCATCGGCGCGGGGATTTTCGTGATGACCGGCACCGCTGCCGCCGAACACGCCGGCCCTGCCCTCATGCTCAGCTTTATTTTCACCGGCATTGCCTGCGCGCTCGTGGGCTTATGCTATGCCGAGCTGGCCTCGGTGCTACCGATTTCCGGCAGTGCCTATACCTATGCCTACGCCACACTCGGCGAAGCCCTCGCCTGGGTGATGGGGTGGCTGCTGGTGCTGGAATATGGCGTCGCGGCCTCGACGGTCGCGGTCGGTTGGGCAGGCTATATCAACAGTTTCCTCCTCGGCTTTGGGGTGATGATTCCGCCGGAGCTTACCGCCGCAACGGGTAGCGCCGTCTCGGTGACGGATGTCTACCATCCGCTGTTCGAGGCTGCAGGCTACACGTTTGGCGCCAAGGGCGAACTGCTGAAAAACGGCCTCGCCGTCCTCGGCGTGTTCAACCTGCCTGCCTTCATGGGCATTATGGCGGTGGTGTCGTTGCTGGTCGTCGGGGTCAGTGAGTCAGCGAAAGTGAACAACATCATCGTCTTCATTAAGGTGGCGGTGGTGCTGATGTTTGTCGTCATCGGCGCGTTCTATGTAAACCCGGATAACTGGCACCCCTTCATCCCCGAGAATAAAGCGCCGGGGGTCTATGGCTGGGGTGGTATTTTCCGTGCCGCCTCCATCATTTTCTTTGCCTATGTGGGCTTCGAAGCCGTCTCGACCGCTGCGCAGGAGGCCAAAAACCCGCAGAAAGACATGCCGTTTGGCATTCTCGGCTCGCTGCTCATCTGCACCATTCTCTATATGGGTGTCTCGGCGGTGATGACCGGCATCGTTCCCTACCCACAGCTGAATGTGGCGGAACCGATGGCGATTGCGGTGGATAAAATCGACGTGAGCTGGCTCACCGTCTCCATCGGTGGTGCGCCGTTCAAAATCTTCCCCTTCCTCATCAAGGTGGGGGCCATTCTTGGCCTCAGCTCGGTGATGATGGTGCTGATCTATGGCCAGACGCGCATCTTCTACGTGATGGGTCGTGATGGGCTGCTGCCGCAATTCTTCTGCAAGGTGCATCCGCGCTTTCACACGCCCTACATCAACACGGTGGTGGTGGGGCTGATTGTGGCCGTCGCGGCGGGCATGACCCCGATCGAGCTGCTGGGCGACCTGGTCAGCCTCGGCACGTTGCTCGCCTTCATGATCGTCTGCTTCAGCGTCATGCACCTACGCAAAACCAAGCCCGATCTGCCGCGCCCGTTCCGCACGCCAGGCTCGCCCGTCACGCCGATTTTTGGCATCCTCACCTGTGGCTATCTTGTCTATTCCATCTTCTTCGGAACGGATGCTACGGGTGCCATTGTCCTCACCGAAAGTGGCAGCAAAGTGCTCACCTATACCGGGCCTTACACCCTGGCGGGCATCCTGATCTACGCCTTCTATGGCATGCGCCACAGCAAGCTGCGCCAGCATCAGAACCCGGTGAGCGGCGACGTAACCTTTATCGAGAAGCCGCACGAAAATCGGGTGGAATAGATGGTCAAAATCTCGGCGCGTTATACCGGCGATCTGCATTGCGACGTGTCGCACGGCCCCTCCGGCATCATGATCGCGACCGATGCGCCGAAGGATAATCACGGGCGCGGCGAGGCCTTTTCCCCGACCGATCTCGTCGCCGCCGCTCTCGCCACCTGCATGCTCACGGTGATGGGGATTACCGCCAACAAGCTCGGCATCCGCATCGAAGGTGCCGAGATCGAAGTCGAGAAATCCATGGTCATGGCC
>CAZUOS010000198.1:0-3637 GCA_964621415.1 uncultured Azospirillum sp. | reverse complement strand
GCAGCCGCGCCCCGGCCCCCACCATCACATCATTCCCGAGGGTGGGGTGGCGCTTCACCTTTTCCGTTTTCACGCCGCCCAGCGTCGCCCCTTGATAGAGCGTCACGCGGTCGCCAACCACCGCCGTTTCGCCAATCACCACGCCGGTGCCGTGGTCGATGAAACAGCACGCACCAATCACCGCCGCAGGGTGAATCTCGATCCCCGTCACCAACCGACTGAGATACGCCAGCACCCGCGCCACCAGCTTCAGCCGCGCCTGCCACAGTGCGTGCGCCACCCGGTGCAGCAGCATCGCGTGATAGCCAGGATAGGTCAGCAGCACCTCAAGCGGGTGCCGCGCCGCCGGATCGCGCGCAAGGATGAATGCAATATCGCGGGGATACCAGGCCATAATCTTCGAAAACCTCTTGAATCGCGCGGGCATTTAGTGCTACCACCTCTCGCGAATGTAGAAGGGCGAAGGCGCGCGGTCAACCGCCGTTTCACGACCGAACACGCGAAGGAGACTCCATGCCTGAAGTGATTTTCCAAGGCTCCGAAGGCCGGATCGAAGGCCGCTACCACCACAACCCGGATAAACAATCGCCCATCGCGGTGGTGCTGCACCCGCACCCGCTTTATGGCGGCACCATGAACAATAAAATCGTCTACCGGCTCTATAGCAGCTTTGCGCGCGCCGGGTTCTCGGTGCTGCGCTTCAACTTCCGTGGTGTGGGCCGCAGCGTCGGCAAGTTCGACGATGGCCTCGGCGAAATGACCGATGCCGCAAGCGCGCTCGACTGGGTGCAGCTGCAAAACCCGGATGCTTCGAGCTGCTGGATTGCGGGCTTCTCCTTCGGTGCGTGGATCTCGCTGCAATTGCTCATGCGTCGACCCGAGATCGAGGGGTTCCTCGCCATTTCGCCGCCTGCGAATATGTATGATTTCGGTTTCCTCTCCCCCTGCCCGGCCCATGGCCTCATCACGCAGGGCGACCGCGACGACATCGTGAGTGAACCCGCCGTGCAAACACTGGTCGATAAATTGCGCGCGCAAAAAGGCACCAACGTGGAATATAAAGTGGTCCCCGGTGCCGATCACTATTACCGCACGCAGATGGACGCGCTCACAAATGCGACGGACGAGTTCATCGCCCGCAAGCTGGAGGAGTTCAAAAACCGCCCCCGCCTGCGCGCCGACCGCAAACGCCGCCAACTTCCGTCCGACATTCCGGCATAGGAAAAGCGCTTAGCGTGGCGGACGCTTGCACCGCTAGCCAGTTAATATTGCAACTGACCGCAAGCTTAGCAGCGAAGAAAGTCCATTGGTTTGTTTTTGAAATACTTGCTCTTCTCTAGCATATAGTCAGCAACGCTTTTAACCAGCCTAACGGCCTCATCATTATCCTTTGCGATATTCGTTTTCTTCTTCGGATCGAAAAAAGCCAACGTTAAATCTTGCAATGTCTCTTCCGATATGCGCGAGCTAGTCCATGCAGCATCTTTTGCAGTTCTGAGTAATTGCCGCAGCGCCTCTCCCCGGTCATGATCCGCTTCTTCCAAGCACTCCAGCACGTTTTTCAGATAAAAGGAAGTCCCCTCTCCATCAACAATCATATCCTTCTTAAGTTGCCAGCTTGCTAGACTATTACTGCACCTAGCAATATCATCATGCTCGAGAGAGTTCTCTCTAAGGGGCGAAGGATGTTCCTCGAGACGAGAGAAGGCCGCTCGAAGATTTTTCTTCATCGTCTCTTCAACATCCGCGTAACATAAAACCCGAAATTCGTACGAACAATACACGCAGGCACTATCGTACCAATTATTCACGAACTCACTATACACCCTGTATTTATTGTAAGCGAGATTGTTACGATACTGCGCCCTACTTTTTGCCAATATGGAACGAAGCTCTTCTCCCATTGCCCCATGCTCCCCCTCCGCCATATCAACACCCTTGTCTGCGCTAACAACTTGGTTTAGGGAGTCTATTCCATCTTCTGCAACAGGCCAAGCAAAACCATGCCCCTTCCTTTCCTCAAAATGCACGGTACCGGCAACGATTTCGTGCTGCTCGATGCCCGCACGCGCGACCTGACCATGACCGCCGAGCTGGCGCGCCGCCTCAGTCACCGCCAGTTTGGCATTGGCTGCGACCAGTTGCTGGTGCTCAAGCCCTCCGCCAAGGCCGAGGCCTATATGCAGATTTTCAACGCCGATGGCTCGGAAATCAGCACCTGCGGCAATGCCACGCGCTGCGTCGCAGATTTTCTGATGCGTGAAAGCGGCAAGGCCGAAGCCACGATCGAGACCGGCGCGGGCATTCGCACCGGCACCCGCACCGAGGAAGGCGCCGTGCAGGTGAATATGGGCACCCCCCGCCTGGATTGGCAGCAAATCCCGCTGGCCGAAAGCCGCAATACCCTGCATCTCGGGCTGGAAGTGGGCCTGCTCGCCGATCCGGTCGCGGTGAATATGGGCAACCCGCATGCGATTTTCTTCGTGCGCGACCTCGCCCACATCAAGATGGCCGAATGGGGCCCAACGCTTGAGCACCACCCGCTCTTCCCGGAGCGCGCCAACATCAGCGCCGTCGAGGTGGTGAATCACACCCACTTACGCATGCAGGTGTGGGAACGTGGCACGGGCATCACCCTGGCCTGTGGCTCGGCAGCCTGCGCCGCGGTGGTTGCCGGCGTCCTGCGCGAGAAATGCGCCCCGAATGCACGGTCGAGCTGCCGGGCGGCACGCTTTCGGTGCAGTGGCAGCGCACCGCCACCCACGGCGGCGATGTCTGGATGCGCGGCCCCGTGGCCTACGTGTTCACCGGCGAGATCACGATCTAGGTAGCGCATTTTTTCAGCATTCGAGATGCATCACACGCCGTGAGGCAGGCGCACCTCTCCCTCGGGAGAGGTCGAAAAATGCGATGGCCCCAACATCATTCACGGCACCGCTGAGGAAACGCATTTTTCGGGTGAGGGCACATGCCGCACCTATAGCCCTCACCCGAAAACGCGAAGGGCGTTTTCGGCCTCTCCCAAGGGAGAGGCGACCCGCTGCAAAACGATCGCTTCTATCCCATACTCGGCAAATTTTCGCTACTCGCCAGCCGAGGCCTCAACGTCGCACGCGCCGGATTCCGAGCAGCTATTGCACACGAACTCGCGTAGCTGCGCCACGTCGTTCACGGTCACGCTCTGGCCCGAAACCTCAACCCCCACCGGCTTCAGCTGCTGCTGGCTGCGCGAGAGTGTCTCCGGCTTCATGCCGAGATAGGCGGCGAGAATATGCTTCTCCACCGGAATCTGTAGCGTTTTGCCGCCCGCAGTTTCAGTATGGCACAAGCGTAGCAGAAAACAGCCTAGCCGCTGCGCTGCCGAAAGCGTGCTCACATGCTCAAGCTTCAGCTGCGCCTGTGCCAGCCGCGTGTTGAGCATGGTCATCACCCCACGGGCGAGCGCTTTATCGCGCGCAATCAGGCCACGCAGCGCCTCGGCGGGAATGCTGGCGAGTAGCGCGTCGGCCCCCACCACCTCGGCGTGATAGGGATAGTTCGCATGCGGAAACAGCGCCGCCTCACCGAACACGTCGCCCTCGGTGCATAACCCCACGATGGTCTCTTTGCCGTCCGGCGTCTGGCGCGTCAGCTTCAC
>CAZUOS010000197.1:1623-3662 GCA_964621415.1 uncultured Azospirillum sp. | reverse complement strand
AATCGTGAAGGACGATTTTGGCTCCCCCTCAAGGGGGGAGCTATAGGCTCTGGAATCGTTGCGCTATTGAAACCTATTTCGGCGCGATCATGTCCTCAGGCCGCACCCACTGGTCGAACTGTTCGGAGGTCAGGAGGCCAAGGCTCATCGCCGCTTCCTTCAGGGTGGTGCCTTCCTTATGGGCTTTTTTCGCCGCCTTCGCTGCGTTATCGTAGCCAATATGCGGGTTCAAGCTAGTGACGAGCATCAGGGATTCGTTCATCAGCTTGGTGATGCGCTCGCGGTTTGCCTCGATGCCCACCACGCAATTATCCGTAAAGCTGTGGCACGCATCGGCAATGAGGCGGATCGATTGCAGCACATTATAAATAATGACGGGCTTGAATACGTTCAGCTCAAAATGGCCGTTGCTGGCGCCAATCGTGACGGTCGTTTGATTGCCCATTACTTGCGCTGCAACCATGGTCATGGCTTCGCTCTGCGTGGGGTTCACCTTGCCTGGCATGATGGAGCTGCCCGGCTCGTTCTCGGGCAGGGAAAGTTCGCCGATGCCGCAGCGAGGGCCGCTGCCAAGCAGGCGAATATCGTTGGCGATTTTCATCAGTGCGCAGGCGAGGCCGTTTAAAATCCCGTGGATGATGATGAGGCCATCATGCCCGGCCAGCGCCGCGAACTTATTAGGCGCGGTATAAAAGGGCAGGCCGGTGATTGTGGCGACTTCGGCGGCAAAGGCCTCGGCAAAGCCGATTTTTGCGTTGAGGCCGGTGCCAACCGCCGTGCCGCCCTGTGCGAGTTGATACACGGACTGCATTGCCTGATCGTCGGCGAGCGCCATCAGGAACTGGTCAAGCTGGGCGACATAACCCGAGAACTCCTGCCCAAGCGTCAGCGGGGTGGCATCCTGTAAATGGGTGCGGCCGATTTTGACAATATCCTTGAACTCTGAGGCTTTTGCCGCGAGTGCGCCCCGCAGTTTGGTCACGGCCGGAATCAGCGCGTGCTTCAACTGCATGGCGGTAGCGATATGCATCGCCGTCGGGTAGGAATCGTTGCTCGACTGGCCCATATTCACATGGTCGTTCGGGTGGACGGGCTTTTTGCTGCCCATCACCCCGCCGAGCATTTCAATCGCCCGATTACTAATCACTTCGTTCGCATTCATATTGGTTTGCGTACCCGAGCCGGTCTGCCACACGACGAGGGGAAAATGGTCGTCCCACTTGCCTTCCATCACTTCGGTGGCGGCCGCAACGATGGCATCGCCCATTTTGGTGTCGAGGCCCGCGATCTGCATATTCACCGTCGCCGCCGCGCGCTTCAAGGTGCCCAGCGCATGGATGAGCGGTTTCGGCATGGTCTCGCCGCCGATTTTGAAGTTCATCAGGCTGCGGCTGGTCTGCGCGCCCCAGTATTTATCGGCAGGCACGGCGATTTCGCCAAAGGAATCGGTTTCGATGCGGACATTAGTATCGAGTTTTTCAGCGGCAGCCATGCGAGTCTCCTAAATATAGGCGTGAAGCAGCGCAAGCGACGAAGAAGGAACGTCATCCCGGGCTTGTCCCGGGATCTCCTGACGCGAGGCAGAGCATAAAAAAAGGCAATGCTCAGGCCGTTTCGGGAGATCCCGGGACAAGCCCGGGATGACGCCTTTACTCTACCGCTTGCACTCGGTTGAGGGTATGCTGAGAGTCATAAATCGAAATCACGATTAGGCAAGCACATCATGCACCCCGACTACTGGAACGATGCAAAAACCCATTTGCGTGATGTCTGCCCCACGATGGCGGGGCTAATCGCGCAGTATCAGGGCGAGGGACTCACCGCCCGTGGCGATGGATTTTACACACTCGTGCGTTCCGTCGTCGGCCAGCAGATTTCGGTAAAAGCGGCGGATGCGGTGTGGGGAAAGCTCACGCGCGCGGTCACCCCCCTCACGCCCGAGAACCTGCTGCGTAAGCGCGAGGCGACGCTCAGGGGCTGCGGGCTTTCCGCCAGCAAGGTGGCCTATGCGCGCAATGTCGCGCGGTTTTATGTGGAGC
>CAZUOS010000197.1:0-1523 GCA_964621415.1 uncultured Azospirillum sp. | reverse complement strand
CTTTCCGCCAGCAAGGTGGCCTATGCGCGCAATGTCGCGCGGTTTTATGTGGAGCGGAGACTTACCCATACGCACGCCTTGCCCGTGAAGGAAGCCGATTTCTGGGCCGCGCATTCGGATGCGGAGGTGATCGCGCTGCTCACCGCCATCAAAGGCATCGGCAACTGGACGGCGGAAATGTTCCTGATTTTCCATCTGCTTCGGCCGGATGTGTTCCCGGTGAAAGACCTCGGCCTGCTCAAAGCCATCGACCGCCATGTGCGCGACGGTGCCACAGAGCGTCTCTCCCCCGCCGAATACCTGGCGCTTGCCGAGCGCTGGCGGCCCTATCGCACCGTGGCCACCTGGTATCTCTGGCGCGCGCTCGACCCCGTGCCGGTGGCTTATTAGAACCTGTATAAAATCGTGTGAGGCCGGGCAGACGCTTAGTCTTTGAGGATTTCAATCCTCACGTAGCGCTGCTACGCTGCGGTTGAAATCCTCAAAGCCGTCGCTTTTTGCCTGCGGCCTGACACGATTTTATACAGGTTCTTAGGCCAGATTTCGCGGTGCTCGTCATGAAACTGTCATAATCGGCAGGTAGAGTAGGGGAATGAGCATTAGCCCCACCATTTCGTCTTCGGCTGCATCCGGAACCGCTCCTGCGGGCACGGCGTCCCGAACGGCGTCCCAACAGGCGGAAGAAGCGCTGGCCGCGCGCGCACGTGGCGAGACCAGCGGCGCCGATGATTTTGTGAACGCGTTAGGAACGTTAGTCTCTGGCTTGGGCGATTTTTTGATGTCGCTGCTGAAAGCGCTGGTGGGCTCGCGCGAGAGTCCGGATGAGGGCGGAAGTGAAATGCCCGCCGGCGAACGCGCCTATTCCGATGCGAATATGCGGCAAGATGCCCTCTCGCTGCTGGCCGCGTTGCGGAATAACCCAAAAATGACCACGCTTGGCAGAAGCCTTGCCGGGAAAGCGGAAGCACCGATTTCGCCGCTTGCGGTGCCGGGCACCATTACATCGCATTTCGGCCATCGGGATGCGCCGAGGGATAGTCACGGCCATGTGATCGGCTCTAGCGAGCATAAGGGGATCGATATCGCCGCCGCGGGCAACCCCACGATTTATAGCGCCACCACCGGCGTGGTGATTCGATCCGAAACACAGCGTGGCGCAGGCGGTGCTATGGCGGGCTACGGCAATTGGGTGGAAGTGGGGGATATCTACTTCGATAAAAGCGGCCTGCCGTATTTCACCGGCACAACACGGCGCTATGCGCATCTCGCACGTAAGGATGTGAGTGTGGGCGCGGTGCTTGCGCAGGGCGAGGCGATCGGCGTGATGGGCAACACGGGCAATTCCGGCATCGGGGTGCATCTGCATTACGAAGAGCGTAAGAACAACACCCCGGTGGCGATTACCATCGGCAATCACGTTTATGCAGAGAATGATCGTTCCTATCGCGGCAGCACGGTCGCGCCAGCAGCGGCCGATCGGTACGCCAGCAACCGCCGTGGCGGAGAGGATGCCTATGCCGCGC
>CAZUOS010000196.1:0-3683 GCA_964621415.1 uncultured Azospirillum sp. | reverse complement strand
TTCACCCGCGCCGTGATTCCTGCCACAAGCCCCGAGAAAAACACTCCTTGCGCCCCCTCCCGCGTCGCGCACGTAGACGCGCTGGTGCGGTTTGTGTTAGGGGAGTAGCCAGGTTTCAGGTTCCAGGTTTCAGGAACGGACTGGAACCTGGAACCTGAAACCTGGCCTCTCTCCATGACCACCAACCTCTTCGACCTCATCGTCCTCACCATTGTCGGCCTTTCGGGGCTGCTGTCGTTCTTCCGTGGGTTTGTGCGCGAGATGATGTCGCTCGGCGCGTGGGTGGTGGCGTCGGTGGTGACGCTGAAGTTTCTCGAACCCGCGAGCCATTTCGTCCGCGCGCAGGTGAAAAGCGAGCTGCTCTCGACCGCCATTGCGGCCATCGGCCTCTTCGTCATCACCCTGATTCTGATCTCCATCGCGACCGGCATGTTCATCAAGTTCTTGAAACCTGGCGAGAAGGTCGGACTGCTCGATAACCTCGCAGGCCTCGCGTTCGGCGTGGCGCGCGGCGTGCTGATCGTGGCGATTATCTATTTCGTCGTCAGCAAGTTCTTTGCCGATGAAAAATCCATGCCGGATTGGGCAAAACACGCCCGCACCCGCCCCTTCGCCGCCGAGGCCGCCGCCTGGGTCGGCAAGCTGACACCGGATTACCTCGAGGCCTTAAGCCATAAAAAAGGCGGAGATAGCGACGAGGAAGATGCCGATAAAGACAATGAGAAACCAAGGAAAAAGCACGAGGATCGTGACCGCATCCTCACCCCGCACCGCGTCGATGCCGAGAGCAAAGCCGAGGAAGAGCCCGACGCCCCGAGCAGCTTGCCCTCCATGGAAGACCTGCAGCGCCGCATCCGCGAGGAAAACAAGCGCTAGCGCCAAACCGCTTGCCCAAATGTGACGTATATGTTACCATCTGATGACTATCACGTGGAGGAATACGTCACCACCGATGGGGTGAATATTTTCCGCAAGTGGCTGAAACAGCTGCGTGATGCCGAGGCTTACGTGCGTATCTCGCGGCGGTTGTTGTTGCTCGAGCGTGGCGGGTTTGGCGATTGTAAGCCCCTGCGCGGCGGCGTGTGGGAGCTTCGCATCCACCATGGGCCGGGGTATCGGGTCTATTATGGCATGGCGGGAAACCGCGTGGTGCTGTTATTGTGCGGCGGCGACAAACGCAGCCAAACCCGTGATATCGAGGCGGCAACGGCTTATTTTGAGGATTATAAACGGAGAAGCCTGTGACGAGGAAATCAACGGCGAGCGCCTCCCACGAGGCTGGGCTGATCGCGGATTTGCGTGAAGACCCCGCACTCGCCGAAGCCTTCTTGCGCGTAGCCCTGCAGGAGGCGGGGGACGAAGAGGGCGACTATCTGTTGCAGCGCAGTTTACGACTCCTGGTCGAGGCGCACGGCATGGGTAAGGTCGCTAAAGCCGCCGGCATTCCGCGCGAGAGTCTGTCACGTGCGCTTTCACCGCGAGGCAACCCCAGGCTTTCGACGCTTCAGGCCGTGACGCGGGCGCTCGGGATGCAGCTTACCGTAGCACGCGTGTAGCCGCGTATCCCCTATTGCACCGACGCGCGATTCCGCCTATGAAGCGCGCTATGGCATACGATCACTTTCACGATGAATGCGGCGTGTTTGGCATCTGGGGCACCCCGGATGCGGCAGCACACACGGCGCTGGGGCTTCACGCATTGCAGCATCGCGGGCAGGAGGCGGCGGGGATTGTCAGCCTCGATGGCGGGCAGTTTCTGGCGCATCGGGCGCTCGGGCTGGTTGGCGATAATTTCTCGGATTCGAGCGTGATGGGCCGCCTGCACGGCCAGGCCGCCATCGGCCATAACCGCTATTCCACCACCGGCGAAACGCATTTGCGCAACGTGCAGCCGTTTTATGCCGATCTGGCGCTTGGCGGCTTTGCGCTGGCGCATAACGGCAACCTCACCAACGCTCTGACGCTGCGCAAGCGGCTGATTGCGCGCGGCTCGCTGTTTGCCTCGACCTCGGATACGGAAGTGATCGTGCATCTCGTGGCGCTTTCCGCTGCAACGACGATCGAGGCCCGCGTGGTGGAGGCGTTGAAGCAGGTGGAAGGCGCCTATTCGCTGGTGATTCTCTCGCCCACCTCGCTCATCGGGGTGCGCGACCCGCTTGGCGTGCGCCCGCTCGTGCTCGGCAAATTGGGCGAGGCGTATATGCTCGCCTCGGAGACCTGTGCGCTCGATATTATCGGTGCCGATTATGTGCGCGATATTGAACCCGGCGAGATGGTGGCGATCGATGCGCGCGGTATCACCAGCACGCGGCCCTTCACGCCTGCCAAATCGCGCTTCTGCATTTTTGAATATGTCTATTTCGCCCGTCCCGATTCGGTGATGGAGGCGACAAGCGTGTACGCGGTGCGCAAGCGCATCGGGGCCGAGCTCGCGCGCGAGAACCGCATCGCAGCGGATCTCGTGGTGCCGGTGCCGGATTCGGGTGTGCCCGCCGCCATCGGCTATAGCGAAACCTCGGGCATTCCGTTCGATCTCGGTATTATTCGCAACCATTATGTGGGCCGCACCTTCATCGAGCCTTCGGAATCCGTGCGCCATCTGGGCGTGAAGCTGAAGCACAACGCCAACGCCGCGCTCATCCGTGGCAAGCGCGTGGTGCTGGTGGATGACTCCATCGTGCGCGGCACCACCAGCAAGAAAATCGTCACCATGGTGCGCGAGGCCGGGGCGACGGAAGTGCATATGCGCATCGCCAGCCCGCCGACGACGAACCCCTGCTTCTACGGCGTCGATACCCCGCAGAAATCGCAGCTGATGGCAGCGCAGCATCATCTCGAGGAAATGCGTCAGATCATCGGCGCGGATTCGCTCGCCTTCCTCAGCATGGATGGGCTTTACCGCGCCGTCGGCAGCGCCGCGCGCGACGCCGATGCGCCGAGCTATTGCGACGCCTGCTTCAGCGGCGACTACCCGATTGCGATCACGGATGATCTAATCAAATAAGCTGCTCACCGAGCTTTCTTCCGAGATGCGGCGAATACCTTCGGCCAGTAGCGGCGCGAGGGAGAGGATGCGGATACGGTCGCAAGCGGCCACGTCCGGGGTGATGGCGATGGAATCCGTAATCACCAGCGAGGTGAGCACCGAGGCGCCAACGCGCGCGATCGCCGGGCCGGAGAGCACGCCATGCGTGACATAGGCCGAGACCGATTTCGCGCCTTTGTCCATCAGCGCGCTGGCGGCGTTGCACAGCGTGCCGGCCGTATCGACAATATCATCGAACAGGATGCAATCGCGGCCCGCCACATCACCGATGATGTTCATCACCTCCGACGCGTTGGCACGCTCGCGGCGCTTATCGACAATGGCGAGATCGGCACCGATTTTCCCGGCGAGCGAGCGAGCGCGCACCACGCCCCCCACATCCGGCGAGACAATCATGACATTGCTGAGATTGCTGCGATACTGGCGCTTAATATCCTCGACAATCACCGGCCGGGCATAGAGATGGTCGAGCGGGATATCGAAAAACCCCTGAATCTGTCCGGCATGGAGATCGACCGTCAGCACCCGGTTGGCACCCGCCGTGGTGATGAGGTTGGCGACCAGCTTCGCCGTAATCGGCGTGCGGGGGCCGGGTTTGCGGTCTCCGGAAGTTTGTTTGGATTGGTCCCGCTGGACG
>CAZUOS010000195.1:0-3684 GCA_964621415.1 uncultured Azospirillum sp. | reverse complement strand
CTTACGGAGCTTTATAACACATCACACTAGCTTGCGCGAGTTATGCAATGGTCTCCTTCTAATTTAGAAGCAGGAACATAGGTTTCAGGGAGATAATTAAACCCAGCTTGAATGTCGGGCTTCAGAATTACAGCCCCCCCACATTGCAATGCTGCTTGAGAGCCTTTGGGAGAACACATAACCGCAGAAATTGGTTCCTGCTCATTCAAAATGTAATAACGTATGCCATTTGTTTTTTTTAGGACCGGTATTGAATCAATTTGTGGAAGGTCTGATATGGCTTGGCGATTGGTATCTAATTCCGGCTTAATAAAACGGGAAAAAATATCTTGTGGCGGCATATTTGGATATTGCGTTATATCAACCAAGCCTATGCTTAAAGAGAAGCCTTCTTTAGTGTTCTTAAAAACGGTCTCATTATCATATTTCTTAATAAGAACTTTGGGTGCAACTGATACAAAGGTCGCCTTTACCGGCGTATCCCCTTCACGATAGCACTCACCAACAGTTAAATCATGATTTTGAATTAACGGATGGTCTTCTAACGGCACAGATAAAGTATGGTGGGCCAGTAAAACCAAAATGTGATCGGCTTGCTTGTCGCACTTGGCGACTCCACTACTCGAAGTGTTCATACACAGAAAAGCCATGCCTATGCCTACAGCCCCCAAACCTGTATACTTGTTGCGTAGTCGAATCATGCAATGCCCCTAACGTTGATCCGTTGCCAAATCGCCACCATGTTTCTTGCACCGCGTCAAAGCCATGTCGGAATTCCCCCAGCGGATGCATGCGAGAAACATGACCTCGAACATCGTTGCACCAACCACTAACGCTTAGATACTTCAGAGCCCCTAGTGAAATGTACAAATGCTATAATGAAACGACTGTTCGCTTTATACTCCATTACGAACGCTTAGATACTCAGCGCATAAAAAAACACCCAGCCGACCGTGTCGACTGGGTGTTTGGTATGTGCCGTTCGCAGGCGCTTAGGCAGCGCTGGCGTCGTCGGTTGCCTCGGCGGTGCTTGCCGCTTCGACTTCCGCTTTCGCGGCGAGTTCCTGCGCCAGCAGGCTGTCGGCGTTGCGTGCCACATTCACCTTCACGCGCACCTGCACTTCCGGGTGCAGGCTGACAATCGCTTCGTAGATACCAAGCGATTTGATGGCGGTGGTGAGGTCGATGAAGCGACGCTCGACCTTGTGGCCCGCTTCGGCGAGCGCCAGCTCGACATCGCGTGCGCCGACGGAGCCGTAAAGCTTGCCATCTTCCGATGCCTGACGAATGATGCTGACCGAAAGGTTCAGCATGGTGGCCGCGACTTTCTCTGCTGCCACGCGCGTCTCGGCGTTTTGTTTCTCAAGTGCGGCACGCTTCAGTTCGAAGATTTTTTTGTTATCTTCGGTGGCGCGCAGCGCTTTCTTTTGCGGCAACAGGAAGTTGCGCGCAAAGCCGTTTTTCACTTTCACCACGTCGCCCACAGAGCCGAGGCGCGCGATACGTTCGAGAAGGATTACATCCATGATAGTCTCCTTGAAGGAGAGGTCAGAGGCCAGAGGCCGGAGGCCAGTAAACCCTGACCTCTGACCTCCGGCCTCTGGCCTCCAAAATTACGATTGCACCACGTAGGGCAGAAGTGCGAGGTTGCGAGCGCGTTTGATCGCCTGCGACAGCGCACGTTGCTTTTTCGCCGACACGGCGGTGATACGGCTCGGCAGGATTTTGCCACGCTCCGAGATAAAGCGGCCCAGCAGTTTCACGTCTTTGTAATCCACCGCAGGCGCGTTCGGGCCCGTCAGCGGGCAGGATTTGCGACGGCGGAAAAACACCTTGCGGCCAGCATCGGCAGCGCCCGCATCGGCGCGCGGGGCACGCTCAGGGCGATCGCCACGCGGAGCACGCGGGGCACGGGATTGGGTTGGTTCAGTCATAAGGTCCTCTTTTTCGAATCTACGAATTCACGAATCTACGAATCCACAGACACTTCGTAGGTTCGTGATTCAAAACTTAGGCGGCTTCGTAAGAATCGCCGGATTTTTGTTGCAGCATCACGCTCGGGGTTGCATCGAGCTTCTCCACGCGCACGGTCATGGTGCGGATGATGTCCTCGTTGATGCCCATGTTACGCTCCAGCTCTTTCAACGTCGCGGCATCTGCCTCAATCCCGAGCATGGTGTAATGGCCTTTTGCCATTTTGTTGATTTTATAAGCCAGTTGGCGCGCACCCCAATACTCCGCCTTAATCACGCGGCCTTTGCCGTCGGTGACGATTTTGCTGAGTTGGTCGGTGAGTTTCTGCACATCCGCCTTGGAAAGATCCGGGCGCGTGACAAAAGTGCATTCATAGAATGCCATAAGTACCTCTACCATTAACGGCTACGGTTGATTCGCACTGCCCCATGCAGCCGTACCCCAATAGCCTAGGAAATTAATGCCCCGAACCTCGGGGAGCCGGGCTTATAAGGCGAACCACGGGCAATAGCAAGCAAAAAATCGGCGGAAGGGCAGAGTCCCGTTCTGGGGCTTAATTCAATGATGGATCTGACGAATTTTCATGACTTGTCGCAAAACTGTCATAATTCGGTGGTAACGTGTCTATATGAATTTGGAACAGCCACAAAAAAAGCATGGCTGGCGCAACCTTGATTTTGCGTCTGTCGTTGCATTTTCCACCGCATCCCTTCTGGGGGCGCTAGGCGTAGCCAATAACGTACGCTATACGTTTTGGAACAACTTTATCCAGGGGTTTAACCAGATTAATACCCCCTTTGCTCCGATTCGAGATAAGTTCACGCGATTGTTTCAAAATACCGCCTCGGAGAGGACGGCAGAACGTATCAGCAGCACAGAATACCGCCAAACCATGCGCACTATAGCGAATGATTACCGTAACGAGGTTGCGGACAAGCTATTAAAGGAGTTTGATATTCCCACCCACGGCGTAAAGGGATGGACGGTGGGGACCTTCAAGCGCATGAAAGAGATCGGCATGAACGGACGCATGCATAACGTCATCGGATTTGCCTCGGTCGGGGCTATTGCCATTGGCTCCATCAATGTGCTGCGCAACAGCAAAAATACTATTGATCGTGTCGAAGATAAAATCGGCGCGGGTCCAGCGCGCTGATCGTGGCTATGCCACGTCCTTCTTTCGATGGTTGCTGGGCTTTTTCCTCGGCCTCGCCGGCGTCGAGCGCCATGGAGCGAATGCATTTGAAATAGCATCCACCGGGCCGTTGCCCTCCTTCTTGGTGGTGCGCACGTGGCCGTCGATCATCATGCCCAAACGCACCATTTCCCTCGGCGCATTGTCGCGCATGAGGTGGAATCCAGTACAGAGACGGGATTGCGCTGAGGCTTGCGGACACTATCTGAGACTTCTGCAGAGGGCTCCATCTAAGAAATGCTACCCGAAATAGACCAACATCACAGACTCGCCCTAATCGGCCACTGGTTTGCGACGTCTACCCGGTCGCCATCCCCCTTCGTAGAAGCGCTTGACAAACACGACCTCGCTGCCTACAAGACACGCCTCGCGAGGTAATCGGGCTCCCCGATTCGCAAAATGGGTTCGTAGCTCAGGTGGTTAGAGCGCACGCCTGATAAGCGTGAGGTCGGTAGTTCAACTCTACCCGGACCCACCATTCTTCAAGTTTCGAGCATTTGGCGAACTCGCTGAAT
>CAZUOS010000194.1:0-3722 GCA_964621415.1 uncultured Azospirillum sp. | reverse complement strand
GCAGCAGCGGCTCGTCTTCCTGCCCCAGCTCCACCAGCACGTCGTGGCAGGCTTTACGCAGCACGGCCGCGCGCGGATCGTAGTTCTTGTAGACGCGGTGACCGAAGCCCATCAGGCGGTAGCCATCGGTTTTATCCTTCACGCGTTTGATGAAATGCGGAATGTTTTTCACATCGCCGATTTCGGTGAGTTGGTTGATGACCGCCTCGTTCGCGCCACCATGTGCCGGACCCCAGAGCGAAGCAATGCCTGCCCCAATGCACGCGAACGGATTCGCCCCCGACGACCCTGCGAGACGCACGGTGCTGGTGGAAGCGTTCTGCTCGTGATCGGCATGGAGGATGAAGATTTTCTCCATCGCATCGGCAATCACCGGATTCACTTTATAAGGCTCGCACGGGGTGGCGAACATCATGTGCAGGAAGTTCTCGCAGAAGCCGAGATCGTTCTGCGGATACATGAAGGGCTGGCCCACCGAATATTTGTAGCACATGGCAGCCAGCGTCGGCATCTTGGCGATCATACGCATCATGGCCAGCTCGCGCTCTGCCGGGTCGTGGATGTTCAGCGAATCGTGGTAGAACGCCGAAAGCGACGCGACAGCCCCCACCATAATCGCCATCGGGTGCGCCCGACGCGGGAAGCCGCGATAGAGGAACTGCAGCTGCTCGTGCACCATGGTGTGATAGCGGATCGTGTGCTCGAACCAGTCTTTCTGCTGCGCATTCGGCAGGTCGCCATAGTTCAGCAGATAAGCGGTTTCGAGAAAGTTCGCTTTCGCCGCGAGATCCGCAATGTCGTAACCCCGATAGCGCAGGATGCCCTTGTCGCCATCGATATAGGTAATTTCTGAATCGCACGAGGCGGTGCTGAGGAAGCCGGGGTCGAACGTGAAATGGCCCGTGCTTGCATAGAGCTTGCTGATATCGATGACGTTCGCGCCTTCGACAGCTTTATAAACCGGGAACTCCACCGGCGGTTTGCCCATCACGGTAAGCTGCGCAGAGCCGACGCGCTTAAAGCGTGTGGCCGCATCCTTACGGGCGGTTTGCAGCTTCACCGGGCGCTGCGGCGTGGTGCTCACACGTTTGCTGGTGACCTTTTTCTTGGTGCTTTTTGCAACCACTTTTTTCGCAGGTTTTGCTTTGCTTTTGGCTTTGGTTTTCGCTTTGCTTTTAACGGCGGCTTTGGCCATGGGGTGCTCCCTAAGGTTTGAGTATCGCGGGTCGAGGCTAGCAAGCCGTTGCCCCGCGTCAATCCTTGCGCGAAGTGGGACGCGGTTTCGTCGATTTCTTTTTCCGCGTGTGACAATTTTCAACCAGTGCGAGTACTTTGCGATCCAGCGTCGAGAGCGGCAGGGCGTGGATTTCCTCGGGACGATACCAGTCATGGCTGTTGCTGCGCCCGGTGGTTTTCTCGTGCACCACCTGGCCGATGAGCTTGAAGTGCGAGTAGGTGTGGGTGACCGTGCCGAGCGGGATGCCAGGTTCCAGGTTCCAGGTTCCAGGAATCCTGAAACCTGAAACCTGAAACCCGGAACCTGACTCTTGCGGAAACCCATACAGTCCGCCGAGCAGCTTCTCCTCGCGCTGCTCGAGGAACAGCCGCCCGCGCGCGTCCTCGCGGACATGGATGACCACCGCGCGCGTGGGTACGGCTTTTTTGGCCTTGCGGGCGGGATAAGCTTCGGGGGATGCCTTGCCTCGGCACAGCAAATGCGCCGGGCACTCTGCGCATTTGGGGGCCTTCGGCGTGCAGATCAGGCTGCCGAGATCCATCATCGCTTGGTTGTAATCGAACGGATGAGCATGATCGAGGAGCGCTTCCGCCCCCGCCCACAGCTCGGCGTCGCGCGGCTTCTCAAACGCAAACACCCGCGCCACCACGCGCTTCACATTCGCCTCGAGAATCGCCACCGGCTGGTGATAGGCAAAGGCGAGAATGGCCTGCGCCGTGTTGCGGCCAATGCCGGGGAGGGCAAGCAAGGTTTCAGGTTCCGGGTTCCAGGTTTCAGTCAGCGGTGCTGGCACCCGGCACCTAGCACCTGAAACCTGCTGCGCAGCAGTCCACAGATTTCGCGCGCGGGAGTAATAGCCGAGCCCCTCCCACGCTTTCAGCACGGCCTCGAGCGGGGCGGCGGCGAGCGCCTCAATCGTTGGAAATCGCGCGAGAAACGGGCCATAGAAGCGGTCGCGCACCGTCGCCACCTGCGTCTGCTGCAGCATCACCTCGGAAAGCCAGATGTGATACGGATCGTCCGTATTCCGCCAGGGCAGGTCGTGACGGCCCTGCGCGGCGTACCAGCGAGCAAGCGCCGCATGAAACTTGCGTAAATGCGCCGGTTTTATTTGCGAGTCTGTCGCAGGGGTGCTAGCTTTCGCCGCCATAGATGATTCATCCTGATGCAAGTGAGTGCTACATGACCCCGCCCAACGAAGCGACTAAAAAAAGCTCCCCCACCGCCCCTGAAGCTGCTTTCCGCGTCACCACCGGTGCGTTGCCGGGCAGCCAAAAAATCTACGCGCAAGGGTCAGAGCGCTTGGCGGGCGTGAACGTGGCGATGCGGGCGATTTCGCTTTCCGCCAAATCCGGCGAGGCACCGGTGGTGGTGTATGATCCCTCCGGCCCTTATACCGATAGTAACGAGAGCATCGATATTGCCAAAGGCCTTGCGCCGATTCGTGCGCAGTGGATTGAGTCGCGCGGGGACAGTGAGGCCTATATCGGCCGCCCCGTGCGGCCAGAGGATAACGGCATCAGGGGGCAGGGGGCCGGAGTCGGGGGGCAGTTGATCGAGTTTCCAAATCTGCCGCAAAAAGTGCGCCGCGCCAAAGCGGGCGGCAACGTCACCCAAATGCATTATGCGAAAAAAGGCATCATCACGCCGGAGATGGAATATGTCGCGATTCGTGAGAATGAAGGAAGGCAGGCAGTCACCAGTCACCAGTCACCAGTCTTGAGAGGGCCGAATCCTTTTACTGGCGCCAGGCGACTGGCGACTGGCGACTCCCTTATAACCCCCGAATTCGTGATGCAGGAAGTCGCCCGTGTGCGCGGCATCAACCCCGCCAACATCAACCATCTCGAGCTAGAGCCGATGGCAATTGGCCGTAACTTCAAGGTGAAAATAAACGGCAATATCGGCAACTCGGCAATCAGCAGCAGCATCGCCGAGGAGGTCGAGAAAATGGTGTGGGCGACGCGCTGGGGCGCGGATACCATCATGGATCTCTCGACCGGCAAAAACATCCACGCCACGCGCGAATGGATCATCCGTAACTCCACCGTGCCGATTGGCACCGTGCCGATTTATCAAGCGCTCGAGAAAGTCGGCGGCATTGCCGAGGACCTCACCTGGGAAATCTTCCGCGACACGCTGATCGAGCAAGCCGAGCAGGGGGTCGACTATTTCACCATCCATGCCGGGGTGCGTTTGCCGTTCGTGCCGCTCACCGAAAACCGCGTCACGGGCATTGTGTCGCGTGGCGGCAGCATTCATGCCAAATGGTGCATCGCGCATCATCAGGAGAACTTCACCTACACGCATTTCGAAGAAATCTGCGAGATCATGAAGGCGTATGACGTGAGCTTCTCGCTGGGTGACGGCTTGCGTCCCGGCAGCATTGCGGATGCGAACGACGCCGCGCAATTCGCCGAACTCAAAACGCTGGGCGAGCTGACGCAAATTGCGTGGAAGCATGATTGTCAGGCGATGATCGAAG
>CAZUOS010000193.1:0-3730 GCA_964621415.1 uncultured Azospirillum sp. | reverse complement strand
ACCGCCCTCGCCACCACCATTGCCTATAACGCCGCGAAGGCGGTGCAGCGCGAGGATGAAGACGCGGCCGAGCGGGGCGAAAAGCCGCGCTCTGTTGGCTTCTTCTCGCTCGAGATGTCGGGCGAGCAGCTCGCCATGCGCTTGCTCGCGGCGGCGTGCGGCGTCGGCTCGCACAAGCTCCAGCGCGGTGACCTCACGCAGGAGGAGTTCCAACGGCTGGTCGAGAGTTCAACCGACATGAGCCGCCTGCCGCTGCATGTAGATGACACGCCCGCCCTCACCATCGGCGCGGTGCGAAGCCGCGCCCGCCGCTTAAAACGCGTGCATAACGTCTCGCTGATCGTGATCGACTACCTCCAGCTCATTCGTCCATCGACGACGGGCAGCAACGCCGGCCGCGTGCAGGAAGTCTCGGAAATTACCCAAGGGCTGAAGGCGATTGCGAAAGAGCTCGACGTGCCGGTGATCGCGCTGTCGCAGCTGTCGCGTCAGGTCGAAAGCCGCGAGGACAAACGCCCGCAACTGGCCGATCTGCGGGAATCCGGCTCCATCGAGCAGGACGCAGATATCGTCATGTTCGTCTTCCGCGAGGAATATTACAAGCAGCGCCTGCAACCCAAGGAAGGCACGCCCGAACACGCGCAGTGGATGCAGGAAATGGCGGCCATTCACGGCGTGGCGGAAGTCATCGTCGCCAAGCACCGGAATGGCCCGGTGGATACCGTAAAGCTACAGTTCCAAGGAGAACTCACCCGATTCCTCGACCTCGCGCAGGAAGATCATTTACCCGAGCAATACTACTAGTTAGTGTGGCTCCCAGTGCTCGCTCATGCTTCGGGGGGTCTCATGACGCGCGAAAAAACAGCTATCCAGTGGCCACCGGCCACGTCGCCCATCTATCTGGTGGGGTATGGGTTTGTTTTGATCGGCGGGGCGGTCATCGCCTTGCTGTCGCACCGATTTGCCGACCGCATCGCGGCGGGCGAGGTGCCCCATCTGGTTGATTACGGATACGCACTGGCAGCGCTGTTCACCCTTGCAGGCGCCGGAGTGTATGCGCTTATTCGCCATAATTTCATCGGCATGGAACACCATGCCGCCGCACTCGAGGAAAAAGTCGCCGCCCGTGCCGTCCAGATCGAGCAACTGGCGCAGGAACAAGCCCGCCAGAAAGCCGCCGCCGAACAGGCGCGCAAAGCCATGCTGCACGAAATGGCGGATGCGTTTGAGCGTTCAGTGAAAGATGTCGTCACCAACGTCGTCGAGGCGTCAGAGGCCATGCAATCCGGCTCCGAGGATGTCGCCGCCATCGCTGCGGATACCAAAGGGCGTTCGGTGGCGGTCGCGAGCGCGGCACAAACCACGGCGCAATCCACCGTGCAGGTTTCGGCCGCAGCCGATAAGCTAACCCAATCCATCGCGCAAATCAGCAGCCAGACCGGGCGCTCAACCCATGTCGCCACCGCCGCCAGCACACAGGCCGACCAGGCCCGCCAGGCGATTGAAACCCTCTCCTCGCAATCCAGCAAGGTGAGCGAGGTGGTGGGGGTGATCAATGCGATCGCTGAGCAGATCAACCTACTGGCACTGAACGCCACCATCGAAGCGGCGCGCGCGGGCGAGGCAGGCAAAGGCTTCACCGTGGTCGCGGGCGAGGTGAAACAGCTCGCCGCGCAGGTAAACCGTGCCACCGACGAAATCGCCGGGCAGATCGAGGCCATGCAATCGGCCACGCAACGCTCGGTCGATGGGGTGATGAGCATCACCAACACCATTGGCGAAGTCACGCAAAGCATTCAGGCGGTTGCCCGCGCGGTCGAGGAACAAACCCACGTCACCCATGAAATTACCCGCACCGTGGCCAGCGCCGCGCACGAAGCGCGCTCCATTTCCGAGAATATCGGCTCGGTGCAGCAGGGGGCCGAAAAAACCGGACAGACCGCAGGCCAGGTGCTGCAATCGGCCATTCACCTCAGCCAGCAATCCGCCACCCTGAAAGAAAAGGTCGACGCCTTCCTCGCCACCGTGCGCACCGCGTAGCGCAACACCCGTGTGCGAAATGCTTGTGCTTCGGGCGCACATGGCGTATCGCCATGAAGTATGTTCTCAGGCCCAACCCTTACCATTTCGCTCTCCGCCCTTGTGGCGAACTGGAAAATGCTCGCCACGCATTTTAAGGGGCAGGAATGCGCCGCCGTCGTCAAGGCCGATGCGTATGGCCTGGGGGCGCTGCCCATCGCGCAAGCGCTCGAGGCGGCCGGTTGCCACACCTTCTTCGTCGCCACCCTCCCCGAAGCCATCGCCTTACGCAACACCCTGCCGGATGTGCGCATTCTCGTGCTGCATGGCGTCGGGCAAGGTGAGGAGTTTGCCTTCACCGCCCATCGGCTGATTCCCGTGCTCAATTCTGAAGCACAGCTCGCACGCTGGATTCCCGTCGCCCGCGACCATATCCATGCCGTAAGCGCCCTGCATCTCGACACCGCCATGGGCCGTATGGGGCTGGAACCCGAAGCCTTCACCGCCCTGCTGGCGCGCACGCCCACCGTGCTGGCCGAGGCGCGTGTCAGCCTGCTGATGAGCCACCTCGCCTGCGCGAGCGAGCCGCAGCACCCCAGCAACGCCGCGCAATTAGCGTTGTTCCAGACCGTCTGCCAACAGGCCCCCGGCATCCCGGCGAGCCTATGCAATTCCAGCGGCATTTTCCTGCCGCGCGACTATCATTTTCACCTCGCCCGCCCCGGCTGCGCGCTGTATGGCATCCAGCCGAATCCACAAAAACCCGACGCGCGCCTGGCCCACGTCGCCACTTGGCACGCGCCGATTCTGATGACGCGCACCCTCACCCGCACGCAAGCGGTGGGCTATGGCGCCACCCAAACCCTGCCCCAAGGCACACGCATCGCAACCGTCGCGAGCGGCTATGCGGATGGCTATTTGCGCCTGCTTTCGGGCCGCGCGGTGGGCTATGTGGGCAGCCACCGCGTGCCGCTCGTCGGCCGTGTCACCATGGATATGCTCTGCTTCGATGTGAGCGATGTGCCCGAGCCACTGCTCACCGAAGGCGCGCCCCTCACCCTGCTGGGCGACCAGGACGGCATCCGTGTCGACGACCTCGCCGACGCCACCGAAACCATCGGTTACGAAATCCTCAGCCGCATCGGCCCGCGCGTCCACCGCCTCTACGCCGAGTAACATAAAATCTACTCCACCCAATCAATCTCAACAGAACCCAGGAAAACCATATGGAAGATTATTTTTCTCTGTTGGGCGTGCAGCCTGTGTTTACGCTCGAGCAGAAAGCGCTGGAGCAGGCCTATTTTGCGGCGCAGCGGGCGACGCATCCAGATCGGTTCATCGGTAAGCCCGAGGCCGAGCGCGTCGCCGCGATCCTGCGCTCGCAAGCCGTGAACGAAGCGTATGAAGCGCTGAAGAATCCGCTCACCCGCGCCGAGCATCTGCTGGCGCTGCGCGGCCACGCGCCGCTGGCCGAGGGGGCGCAGGCATCGCCCGCCTTGCTGATGGAGATGATGGAGCTGCGCGAAGCACTCGCCGAGGCGGCGGGCGATGGGCCTGCGCTCGCGAGCGTGGTCGCGACGATCAAGCGCCTGCATGGCGAAACCCTCGCCGCCCTCGCCGATGCCTTCGCCCAAAGCAACGATGCCACCGCCATTGCCAACACGCAGCGCCTGCACTACTTAGGCAAGGCAATGGAAGAAGCGCAGATGCG
>CAZUOS010000192.1:2665-3732 GCA_964621415.1 uncultured Azospirillum sp. | reverse complement strand
CTGCGGTTTTTTGGTTCGATGTTCCTAGCATCTGCTCCAAAAAATCTCGGTTAATCGAGGTGCCCTTAGATAAATCTCCACAGAACCTAGGCCAGCAGCAAGCGCTTGAGCGGCTTTTGCGCCCGCGCGCCCAGGTGGGTGATGATGTCGCTGGCGCAGGCCGAGCCAAGGCGGCCACATTCCAGCAGCGGTAAGCCGTTGCCATAGCCATAGAGGAAGCCCGCGGCATAAAGGTCGCCCGCGCCGGTGGTATCCACCACTTCCTGCACCCAGATTGCCTCGACATGGATGCGCTCGGAAGGCGTCAGGATGATGCTGCCTTTGCTACCGCAGGTGATGGCGATGACCGCGCACTGGCCTTGCAGCAGATCGAGAATCTCGGGCAGTTCCTTCCCCGGATAGAGGGCTTTTGCTTCCTCGTGGTTACAGAAAAGAATGTCGAAATCCTCGCGGATCATGCGCAGGTATTCGTCGCGGCTGCGCTCGACACAGAATACATCCGAAAGCGTGAAGGCGATGTGCGTGCCCGCCGCGCGGGCGAGGCCAAAGGCATGGCGCAGGGCCTCCTTGGTGCAGTCTTTGTCCCACATATAGCCTTCGCCATAAAGGATGCGCGACTGTGCGATCAGGGCGGCGTCGATATCCTTCACATACACCTCGCCCGCCGCGCCCAGATACGTGTTCATGGTGCGCTGGCCGTCGGGGGTCACGGCAATCAGGCAACGGGCGGTGGGAGCGCCGTTTTCGGTCTCCGGCGTGTCGAAATCGACCCCGATGGCGCGCATGTCGTGGCGGAAAATCTTGCCGAGCGAATCCTTGTTCACCTTGCCGATGAAAGCCGTTTTTGCGCCGAGATCAGCCATTCCGGCGAGCGTGTTCGCGGCCGACCCGCCACTCACCTGCGTTGCCTGACCCAGCGCACCATAGAGGGCTTCGGCCCGCGCCGCATCAATCAGCTGCATGGTGCCTTTGCGCATTTCCTGTTCTTCGATGAAGCGGTCGTCGCACAGCGCGATGACATCGACAATGGCGTTCCCAATGGCAACGACGTCGTAGGGTTTGGTCAT
>CAZUOS010000192.1:0-2565 GCA_964621415.1 uncultured Azospirillum sp. | reverse complement strand
CCAATATCGCTCGCGCCCGCGCTAAATCCTCGGGCGTATCGACGCCGAGTGGTATCGTATCCACCACACACACGTCAATCCTCATTCCGGCCTCGAGAGCGCGCAGCTGCTCGAGTTTCTCGCGTTGTTCGAGGGGGCTGGGCGGCAGGCTGACAAAACGCTCCAGTGCCGCGCGGCGATAGGCATAGACGCCAATATGGTGATAGCGCGGGCCGTCGCCATAAGGCGCGGACAACCGCGTGAAATAGAGGGCGCGGGCGGTTTTGAGCGCAAGCGTGGGGTGGGCGGGATGTGCCCTTGCACATCCGGGGGGGGTAATTTCGGACAAAAATCCCCCCACCAAATCCGAAGACGGATTTGGCTCCTCCGCAAGGAGTGAGCGGGAGCGCGTGGCCCCGCCTGCGTCAAAACTCAGCACCGCTTTCACCACGCTGGGGTTCTCGTGCTCTTCCTCGCGGGTAATTTCGGCCACCAGCGTGGCAATATCCACCGCCGGGTTCTGGAGCGGCACCAGCAAATCCCTGAGTAAATGCGGCTCAAACGTCGGCAAATCGCCTTGCAAGTTGATGATGATGTCACAGGTAGAGGCCAGAGGCCAGAGGCCAGAGGCCAGGGGAGGGTGAACTCTAGAGTCTTTGGCATGTTCATGGATGCTGGAATCTTCTTCCCTGTCCTCTGGCCTCTGACCTCTGGCCTCTGGCCTCTGGCCTCTGGCCTCTACCTGCGTCACCGCCGCCCACACCCGATCCGAACCGCTCGGCAGGTCAGGGTCCGTCACCACCGCCACGCCGCCCGCGGCGCGCACGGCCTGTGCGATTTCCTCGCCGTCGCACGCCACCACCACGTCACCCACGCCTGCTTCCATCGCCCGCCGCCACACCTGCACAATCATCGGCACGCCGGCGATATCGGCCAACGGCTTATTCGGCAGTCGCGTGGCTTTCATACGTGCAGGAATGACAATCAGCGCCGACATGCGAATGACTCTTACCTTCCAGGGTTGCAGGGCCGCACGCAGTGTGCTACCGCACGTGGCGTGACTGCGATAGCGATTTGCGTCGGCGCAGGCAAATAAAATGAACCAAAATAACCAACGAGGCTTTGTTATGTCGAATCTCAACCTGAATAAAATGGTCGGTGCCGTAGTAGTCGCTGGGCTGATCGCCGTGGTCAGCGGTAAAGTGACGGATTCTCTCTATTACGCGGGTGAGGGCAAACAAGTCGCTCGTGGCTTCAAGATCGACGTGGTGGAAGACGCCACCGCCGCCGAAGGTGGCGCGGCCGCTGCGGCCGCTCCGGCCGATATCAACACCCTGCTCGCTTCGGCCGATGTGAAAGCCGGTGCGGATATCTTCGCCAAAAAATGCACCACCTGCCATAACGGCGACAAAGGCGGCGCCAACAAAGTAGGGCCGAAACTCTGGGGCGTGGTGAACCGTAAGGTAGCCAGCATCGGTGACTTTAACTATTCCGCAGGCATGAAAGCGAACGCGGCAGGCGGCAAAACCTGGAGCTTCAGCGAGCTGAACAGCTTCATCGCGGGCCCGCAGAAATACGTGAAAGGCACCATGATGAGCTTCCCCGGCCTGCCGAAGGATCAGGATCGCGCGAACCTCATCGCCTATCTGAACACGCAGAGCGACAGCCCGGCGAAACTTCCGGCGAAGAAATAAGCCCGGTTTCGTGGTGAAATACCCAACGCCCCGGTTTTTACCGGGGCGTTTTTTATTGCCTTTATTTTATGGCGATAGCGCCTCAGAATCAATCCCCGCAACGCTCAACCGCGCAAGGCGCGCGAGGCTAGCCGCCTCACTCGGCGGCGGGTTCTTCCTCTGCCACGCGGCTGCTCGGCATGCGGCTGCGGATGGGCTTGGCCGCCACCGCCGCACTATCCGGGCGGTGGATCGCTTCGCCCGCCAGCAGGCCTTTAATTTCGTCGCCGGTCAGAGTCTCGAACTCGATCAGGCTTTGCGCGATTTTCTCCAGCTCGTCGCGATACTCCGTCAGGATCTGGGTGGCGGTGGCATGCGCCTCGTTCACCAGCCGCTTGATTTCACTATCCGCCGCGTTGGAAGAATCCTGCGAACGCAGAATCGCGCTGTTCGCCTCTTCCAGCACGCCATAGAGCACGGGGCCGAGCGTATCGCTCATTCCCCAGTAATTCACCATCGCACCGGCGAGTTTGGTGGCGTATTGAATGTCGGAGCTGGCGCCGCTCGAGACTTTCTCGCGCCCGAACACCAGCTCTTCGGCCACGCGTCCCCCCATCGAGACCGCCAGATCGGCCAGCATTTTCTCGCGCAGGTACGAGATTTTGTCGGATTCCGGCAGGCGCATCACCATGCCGAGCGCCCGTCCGCGCGGAATGATCGTCGCTTTATGGATCGGGTCCGACGCGGGCAGATGTAGCGATACCAGCGCGTGCCCGGCCTCGTGGTAGGCGGTCATTTTCTTCTCTTCGTCGCTCATCACCATCGACTTGCGCTCAACCCCCATCATCACCTTGTCTTTCGCCGCTTCCAGCTCCTGCATCGTCACGACCTTGCGGTCCTTCCGCGCCGCGAG
>CAZUOS010000191.1:1388-3838 GCA_964621415.1 uncultured Azospirillum sp. | reverse complement strand
AAAGTGATTACCGCGCCGGTGATTAATTCGCCGATTCTGGGCGGCAGCGGCATTATCGAAAGCGGTAGCTTCACCGCTGAATCCGCCAACGAGCTGGCCGTGCTGCTGCGCGCGGGCGCATTGCCTGCGCCGCTTTCCGTGATCGAGGAGCGCTCGGTGGGCCCAAGCCTGGGGCAGGATTCCATTCGCGCAGGAACGGTCGCTTCGCTGGTGGGCATTGGGCTGGTGGTGGTGTTTATGCTGCTTTCCTATGGCTTGTTCGGCGTGTTTGCCAATCTTGGCCTCGCACTGCACCTGATTACGGTGATCGGCGCGATGTCGTTGATTCAGGCGACGCTGACCCTGCCAGGCATTGCGGGCATTGTCCTCACCATGGGGATGGGGGTGGATGCGAACGTGCTCATCTTCGAGCGTATCCGCGATGAATTGCGCTTCGGCAAAACGCCGCTCGCGGCGATGAAGTCCGGCTTCGATCTGGCGTTTGGCACTATTTTCGATTCTAACATCACGACACTGATTGCCGCCGCCCTACTCTATACGCTCGGAGCCGGGCCGATAAAGGGCTTCGCCGTAACCCTCACCATCGGGATCTTGAGTTCGATGTTTGCGTCGGTGCTGTTCTGCCGCATGCTGGTGGTGTTCTGGGCGCGCAAAACCCGCCCCAGCCGCGTGCCGATTTAGCGAAGCCAGCGAACCTGATTATTTCGCTGGCCACCCACTCTCCGTGCGTGCCTCAATCGGCCAGTGTCACCAGCACGGGCACATGGTCGGAAGGGCTGTCATACCCCCGCGCCTCACGAAAAATAAGCCCGGTTTTCAATCGGTCGCGCAAGGCGGGCGCCAGCCAGATATGATCCAGCCGACGACCACGATCGCTTTTCGCCCAATCGCGGTTGCGATAGCTCCACCAGCTATAGAGCTTCTGCTCCGGCGGCACGAGAACGCGCAACGCATCGCACCAGTCAGATGCGTGCTGCAACGCCTGCAACGCCTCGCGCTCGACCGGCGTATGGCTCACCACCGTGCGCAGCTGACGCGACGACCACACATCCTGCTCCAGCGGTGCAATATTAAAATCCCCCACAATCACCGTGCGTGAACGCGCATTGACCTCCGCCTTCGCCCAGGCCTGCATTTCCGCCACAAAACGCAGCTTCTCCTCGAACTTGGGATTCTGCGCAGGGTCGGGGATATCGCCGCCTGCCGGCACATAAAAATTATGCACCACCACGCCACCCTCCAGCTCGGCCGCGATATGACGTTTGCTGCCATTACCCAGCAGATCGAAACTGGCCAGATGTTTCAGCGGCCGCTTGGAAAGAATCGCCACCCCGTTATAGCTTTTCTCGCCCGCGAACACCGCGTGCGGATAGCCCAATCGCGCCACCAGCTCGTGCGGAAATTGCGCATCCTCCACCTTGGTTTCCTGCAAGCACAGCACATCGGGTGCCTGCGCCGCCACAAACGCCGCCAGCATCGGCTCGCGGATACGAATCGAGTTCACGTTCCAAGTGGCAAGCGTCAGTGTCATGGTTCGTCCAATCGCGCCTAAACAATCGTACGATCCCGCCAGGTGGCCAGCCCCATGCCGTTCCCCAGGCCTAGCACCTGCCCTGTCACGGCCGGGTTCTCGAGCACATAGGTTACCGCCGCAATCACCTCTGCCACCGTGCCGGTGCGCTGCAGTGGTGCGCGCTCGGCCAAGCGTTCAAACAATCCGTCGGGGTCTTGCGTCCCAGGCAAGGTGGGCGCCAGTGCCACCAGGTTCGCCCGGGCACGCGGGGCCACGCTGGCGGCCAGCAAATCGATCAGGCTCACCCAGGCAAGCTTGCTCACCGCATAGCTAAAAAACTCGGGCGAGATGCTCCAGCGCATCGCCTGATCGCCAATCACCGTAATGCTCCCCTGCGTGCCCACCGGCAGCTGCGCCATAAACCCCTGACTCAACAGCAAGGGCGATTCCAGATTCACCGCCAGATGCGCCCGCAAATCGGCAGCAGTCATAGTGTCCAGCCGATCCCGGCGGTAGCGCGATGCATTATGGATCACATGAGCAACCGGTGGCATGCCGTGCCAAAAATCACTGAGCGCCGAAGAATCAGCCAGGTCGGCACACACCACATGCACGTGCTGGTCAGGATATTCGGCCCGTAGCGTCGCCGCCAATTGCTGCACCGCCGCTTCGGACTGGTGATAATGCAGCACAAGATCAGCACCCCGGCTGGCAAAATGCTGAGCCAGCGCCGCTCCGATACGCTTAGCCGCGCCGGTAATGAGGATTGCGTTACGCATGCCTCCATGATTCGGTCAATGGCGGCGCTTTGTCGAGTGCAAAATGACTCTCCGCGAGCGTTACTAACACCTCATCGGGTGCCGCAGCCCTCGCGCGCACTTCCCACTGGCTGCTTTGGAAAAGCGAAGGAGCCACATCCACCCGCATCGCGGGCATG
>CAZUOS010000191.1:0-1288 GCA_964621415.1 uncultured Azospirillum sp. | reverse complement strand
CATACGCACTACCCAATCCGTGTTAAAATCTGTTGCACAAAAGCTTCCTCGACCGAGCGATAATGCGCCTGCTCCTTCACCCCCTCGATGGCGACAAACTCGCGCCCCTGCTCGCGGAAAAATTTGGGAATAAACCCAAGCTCATCAAACCGGCTGGCGATGCGGGCTTTCATTTGCACATCGGTCGCGGCGATGGGCTTCACGTAGCTCGCTTGCCCGGCGATTTCGTGTCTCTCCCATTCGCCGCGCAGGCCGAACACTTGCGCATCGACGATGGATTGTAATTGATTCGGTTGCATGGGGTGCATCGTAGCCTCCAAAGATTAGAGGCTAGCGCGATTGGGTAAAGAAAACGTTAATCAGCGCGACGGAACCCTCAAGCCCCGGCTAATCATCCCACAATTTGGGCTGCGGCACGGCATAGCTTGGCAAGCTGACCGCCGGTTTGGGGCGCGGCACATCCACCATATTATGCGTCACCGCCATTTCCGAGCGCATCTCGGCCGATGGCTCGCCACGCCCCGCCGCCAGCACTTCGCCATATTCGGCGGGCATAAAATCCTCGGCCTTGCGCATCTTATCACGCAATTGCTGAAGCGAGCGCAAGGTGAGCTGAAGATAGGTGAAAATGGGATCGCCGTAGACGTTCTTCCCTTGCAGCAGAATCACCACTTTTTCGGCAAGCAACGCGTCATCCAGCTCGACCGGAGTCGAATTCTTGCTGAAGGCGCTGGTTTTCCAGGTGGTGTTCATGGCCTACCATTGTACGGATGGCTGGCCGAAAAGGATAGCCGAACAAAGCAAGGAAGCAAAGGGATTTATACGATTTTTCGACGTTGTGGCGGATTAGACAGCCGCCTAGCGGCTAGTACCTGCACCCTTTTGGCTGAGCGCAGCCACCACACTCGGTGCGCCACCGGTATGCGCCATATTAGCGAATTCCATTCCAGGAAGGGTCAAACCTGCAACGGTTATTTCAGGAGCAAATATTTGGTTGAGCGCCGCCGTAACGCGATCGTTCGTACCACTATAGCCGCAGCTCGACAGATTGCAGGACGTTCCATCAAACTTAACTACGAAATTCATCATCCACTCCAATCATCCAATTCCCTACCCTAACGGTAGCAAAAACTCCCTAAAAAATAGTTAATGATTTAATCTTTTGCCTTAACCCGCCCAATGAAAAAGTTACCCAAGGCCTCATCTGCCCCCGCAAAACCCAACAAGCGAACGATAAATCAGCAGGTTAATCTTCGCTTGCTTCTGCCCCCAACTCCGTAGACACTGC
>CAZUOS010000190.1:0-3844 GCA_964621415.1 uncultured Azospirillum sp. | reverse complement strand
ACGGTCGCCATGACCCCACGCGAGGCGGTGGATGCCGTCGATGCCTGCTTCGATGGGGCGTTCGGCGGCGCCGGCGCGCGCGTCGTCATCGAGGAATATATGGAAGGCGAGGAAGCGAGCTTCTTCGCCATTTGCGACGGCACCCGTGCGGTGATGTTCGCGAGCGCGCAGGATCATAAACGCGTGGGCGACGGCGACACTGGCCCGAACACTGGCGGCATGGGCACCTATTCGCCAACGCCAATCATGACCGAGGCGATGAACGCCCGCGTGATGGCAGAGATCATCGCGCCCACCATGAAAGGCCTCGCTGCCGAGGGCATCCCTTATATCGGCGTGCTGTTCGCCGGGCTGATGTTGACCCAAGACGGCCCCAAACTTATCGAATATAACAGCCGCTTCGGCGACCCCGAAACGCAAGTGATGTTCGCACGATTCACCGGCGATGCGGCCGCCCTGCTGCGAAGCTGCGCGCAGGGTGCAATCGATCCCTCGCAGCTGCGCTTCGCCGATGACGTCGCCATCTGCGTGGTCATGGCCGCCAAGGGCTATCCGGGAGCTTACGAGAAAGGCTCCGTCATCCGCGGGCTTGATGCGGCCGCAACGGTCGAAGGCGTGCATATCCTGCATGCAGGCACGGCCGAGAAAGACGGCGCGATCATCGCCACCGGTGGCCGTGTGCTGAATATCGTCGCGACCGCGCCCAACATCGCCACCGCCCGCGCCCGCGCCTATGAAGCCATCGGCAAGATCGACTGGCCAGAGGGCTTCTGCCGCACGGATATTGCCTGGCGAGCGATGAAGTAAGCCTCATTATATTCGCGCCACAGTCGTGGCAAAAAATCAGCCTGCGCCCCGTGGCCGCATCCAACCGCTTGACAGCCCAGCGGAATGCCGCTAGCTCGCGGGTATTCAGTCGGATTTACGTGAAGAGGCATTATGTCTGCGCCAAACGCCAATGCTGCGCCCGAAAGCCAGCCCCGCCGCGATTTTCTCACCCTCACCGCCACCGCCGTTGGCGGCTTGGGCGCGGTCTCCCTCGCCTGGCCCTTCATCCACAGCATGGAGCCGGCGGCCGACGTGCTTGCCCTCGCCAGCACCGAGGTGGATCTCTCCGCCATCGCCGAGGGGCAGGAAATCAAGGTGATGTGGCGCGGCAAGCCGGTCTTTATCCGCCATCGCACAGCAAAGAATATCGAGGATGCGAATGCGGTCGAGGTTGCCACCCTGCGCGACCCGCAGAAAGATACGGACCGCGTGAAAAAGGGCCACGAACAATGGCTCATCATGGTGGCGGTCTGCACGCATCTCGGCTGCATTCCGCAAGGCGGCGGCGTGGGCGAATTCGGTGGCTGGCTCTGCTCGTGCCACGGCTCGCAGTACGACACGTCGGGCCGCATCCGCAAAGGTCCGGCACCACAGAATCTGGTAATTCCGCCTTACGAGTTCTTGAGCGATACAAAAGTGAAAATTGGATAAGTGAGTCATCAGTCGCCAGTCACCAGTCACCAGGGATTGGCAGCGCCTAGATAAAGCATGCAATACTGGTGACTGAAGACCGAAGACTGGAGACTGAACATGGCCACCACCCCCTCGCAAGAAGCCCCCGGCGTCAAAGGCTGGATCGAGTATCGCCTGCCGATCTTCAGCACGCTGAACCATGCGCTCGGTGCCTATCCCACGCCGCGCAACCTCAACTATTTCTGGAACTTCGGCTCCATCGCCGGCATCATGCTGGTGAGCCAAATCCTCACCGGGATTTTCCTCGCCATGCATTACGCAGCCAACACCGCCGTGGCGTTCGATTCGGTCGAGAACATCATGCGCAACGTGAATTACGGCTGGCTGCTGCGCTACATGCACGCGGTTGGCGCCTCCATGTTTTTCATGGTGACGTATGTGCATATTTTCCGTGGCCTTTATTACGGCTCCTATAAACGCCCGCGCGAACTGCTCTGGTTCATCGGCATCATCATCCTGCTCGTCATGATGGCGACCGCCTTCATGGGCTACGTGCTGCCGTGGGGACATATGAGCTTCTGGGGGGCAACGGTAATCACCAGCCTTTTCGGCGCGTTCCCGCTCGTTGGGGAATGGATTCAGCATTTCCTCTGGGGTGGCCTGTCGGTCGATAACCCCACCCTCAACCGCTTCTTTGCCCTGCATTTCCTCCTGCCGTTCGTGCTGGTAGGGGTGGTCATGCTGCACCTCATTGCCCTGCACCAGCATGGCAGCAACAACCCTACCGGGATTGATGCCAAAGGCCCGCAGGATAAAATCCCCTTCCACCCCTATTACACCGTGAAGGATTTCTTCGGCTTCGGCGTGTTCTTCCTGTTCTACGCGGCGTTTGTGTTTTTCGCGCCGAACTATCTGGGCGACCCGGTAAACTATGTACCTGCCGACCCGATGGTCACTCCGGCGCATATCGTACCGGAATGGTACTTCCTGCCTTTCTATGCCATTCTGCGTGCAGTTACGTTCGATATCCCGTTCTGGATCGTCGGAGTTGGTATCGCGTTCTTTGCCCTGATGCTGCGTTACCCCATGGGTACCCGTGCTTGCAGCACCATCTGCCCGTTCGGCATTCTGCCCATCTTCGCGGGCTTCCTGCCGAAGAAGCGTTGCAGCACCGGCACCTTCCTGCTGCTGTTACTCGTCGCGGCGATCAGCTGTGTTGAGGGGATTCGGGGCACCATCATTCCGAGCAAGCTCGCGGGCGTGCTCGCCATGTTCGGTTCGATTTTGATTCTGTTCGCCCTGCCCTGGCTCGATACCAGCCCGGTGCGCTCCAGCAACTATCGCCCGGTCTATCGCTGGTTCTTCTGGCTCTTCACCCTCAACGCACTGGTGCTGGGCTATTGCGGCAGCAAACCGCCGGAGGGGATCTATCCGCTGATCTCGCTCATCGCGACGATCTACTACTTCGCCCATTTCCTGGTGGTTCTGCCGCTGGTGGGCAAGCTCGAGAAACCCTGCGCGCTGCCGAGTTCCATCGGCGTGCCCGTCACCGCCCATCACTAGGAGATCGGCATGAACCGTACGTTTTCTATCCTGTTGCTAGCCGTGCTCGGCATGGCCACCCCGGCCCTCGCGTCCAGCAACCGCGAAGAGCCGAAGCAAATCCCCTGGAGCTTCGAGGGGCCGATGGGCCGCTTCGATAAGCCCGCCATCCAGCGCGGCTTCCAGGTCTATAAGGAGGTCTGCTCGGCCTGCCACAGCCTGAAACGCGTCGCCTTCCGCCAGATGGCCGAGATCGGCTTCTCGGAAGCGGAAGTGAAAGCGCTCGCCGCCGGCTACACGGTGAAAGACGGCCCGAACGACGCAGGCGAAATGTTCGAGCGGCCCGGCCGCCCATCGGATACGTTCCCGAGCAACTATGCCAACGACAAGGCGGCGGCGGCGGCCAATGGTGGTGCGGTACCACCGGATATGAGCCTGCTTGCCAAAGCGCGTGAGGATGGGCCGAACTACATCTTCTCTCTCATCACCGGCTATGGTGCGGTGCCCTCGGGCATCACCGTGCCGGAAGGGGCGCACTATAACCCCTATATGGAAGGCCACGTCATTAAAATGCCGATGCCGCTGCGCGCCGATGCCGTCACCTATCAGGACGGCACCAAAGCCACGCTCGAGCAAGAGGCCAAGGATGTTGTGAACTTCCTGCAATGGGCCGCAGAGCCGGAGATGGAAGAGCGTAAATCCCTCGGCCTACACGTGATGCTGTTCCTCGGCGTCATGACCGGGCTGTTCTATCTCGTCAAAAAGCGCGTCTGGAGCGACCTTCACTAAGAACCTGTTTAATATCTTTCTGTGTCGCTTATTTTTAGACTATTTTGAGCGA
>CAZUOS010000189.1:0-3844 GCA_964621415.1 uncultured Azospirillum sp. | reverse complement strand
GGATTTACCCGGCGGTCGATCCGCTCGATTCGACGAGCCGGATGCTGTCGCCCGCCATTGTGGGCGAGGAGCATTACAAAGTGGCGCGCGATGTGCAGCGCGTGCTGCAAACCTACAAATCGTTGCAGGACATCATTGCCATTCTCGGCATGGATGAGCTCTCCGAGGAAGATAAGCTGATCGTCGCCCGCGCGCGCAAAATCCAGCGCTTCCTCAGCCAGCCGTTCCACGTGGCAGAAGTGTTCACCGGCAAACCCGGCAAATACGTGAAGCTGAAAGAGACCATCGCCAGCTTTAAAGCGATCGTGGCCGGGGAATACGACCACCTGCCGGAAGCCGCGTTCTACCTCGTCGGCAGCATTGAAGAGGCGGTCGAGAAAGCGCGTGAGCTGAGTAAGTAGGTGTCAGGTGCCGGGTTTCAGGTTTCAGAAAACCCGGCACTTACTGAAACCTGAAACCTGAAACCTGGAACCTGGAACCTGGAACCTGTCATGACCCAAGCTTTCCACCTGCAAATCATCTCGCCTGCCAAAGTGGTGGTCGATGCCCATGTGCCGAGCGCCGAGATCCCCGGCAAGGAAGGGGATTTTGGGGTGCTCGCAGGCCATGCGCCGTTTTTCTCGATGATTCGTCCCGGCGTGATCGATGTGCGCATGAGCGACAATACCCACCGTCGGTTTTTCGCCGCGACGGGCTATGCGGACGTGACGCCGACCAGCTGCACCGTCCTTTCCGACCATATTCAGGATCTGGCGGAAATCTCACCGTCCGAAGTGCAGGAAGCGCTGCATGCCGCGAAATCGGCGCTTGCCAGTGCCACCACGGCGGAAGAACGCGCCGACGCCGAGCATCTGCTCGCCTCGGCCGAGACGCTGGCACAGGCCGTCTCGCTGCGCTAACGGGGCGCCGCCGTTGCAAGGGCCGCTGCAAACTGGCACAGTCGTTGCATAAGCTCGGTACTATGCCCATCTCCGATTTCATTGCCCAGTCCCGTCGAGACTATTTCCGCGAGGAAAGCCCAACCCATATCGATATCCGCCCCGAAGCGTCGACGACGGCCACGCGCGGCTTTTTCTCGGCCGATGGCCCGAGCTTCCGCGACGCGCTGGATGCGATCAACCCGCTCAACCATATTCCAATTGTTTCGAGCCTGTTTGAGAAAGCGACGGACCACCAGGCGTCGGTCGCCGCGAAGCTGGTGGGCGGGGCACTGTTTGGCGGGCCGGTGGGCTTTGCCGTGAGCCTTGCGAGCACCATTTTCGAGGGCGAGACCGGCGCTAATCCTAGCGATACGCTGGTCGCTGCGATTGAGGGCACGGATAAATCGCCGACCGAACTGGCAAGTGCACCTGCGCCCGCCGAACTCGCTATGGCGACACCACCCGCCACCCCCGCTTCCGCGAGCGCCAGCCCCATCCTGACCCTCTATGGCGATAGCCCCGCTTCCGCCCACGCCGCCTACCGCGATCGTCAGTTCCGCCCCTATCTGCAGCAAGTCACCACCAGCCAGGTGTTGTAGCAGCGAAGAACGTTTATTAGCAGTGCAACTGTTCATTAGGAAACGCGAAGCGCTGGAGCGGGGAAGGAATCCCAGGCCCGCTTCACCTTCCATCCTCCTCCAACCCCAAGGAGATTGGACGACGGTAGCTAATGCGCCGAGGCCCGCTCGCCAAACAGCGCCGTGCCTACGCGCACCAGCGTGGCGCCCAGCCGCAGCGCCACGTCATAGTCGCTGCTCATGCCCATACTCAGCTCCGTCAGGCCGAAGCGATCGGCCATGCGCTTCAGCAAAGCAAAATGCGGCGCGGGGTTGATTCCCTCCGGCGGAATGCACATCAGCCCGACGATTGGCAAACCCAGCGCCCGGCATTCGGCAAGGAGCGCCGCCGCCGCGTGCGGGCTCACTCCGGCCTTTTGCGGTTCCTCGCCCGTATTCACCTGCATCAGGCAGCGGGGCAGGCGGCCTTGCTTCGTGCCCTCCGCAAAAATCGCCTGCGCGATCTTGACGCGGTCGATGGTGTGGATCACGTCGAACAGCGCCACGGCCTCGGCCGCCTTGTTCGATTGCAGCGGCCCAATCAGATGCAGGCGCAGATCAGGATAGCGCGTCTTAAGCGCCGGCCATTTAGCCTCGGCTTCCTGCACGCGGTTTTCGCCAAAGTCGCGCAGGCCCAGCCGCAGCGCGTCCTCCAGCACCTCGACGGGCTGGGTTTTGCTCACCCCGATGAGGGTGGCCGGGGGCGAAGGGCGGCGAGCGGCGGGCAGAAGAGGCGTTTCCTCCCCCCCCGCACCGAGACCCCGCGCCCCTGCGACCTGCTGTTGCAAAGCTGCCAGCCGTGTGGCAAGGCTGCCATGGGGGGGTGTGTTTTTCATAGTTTTTATGTATTACAGGTGGTTAAACAAAAAGTCCAGCCCCGTGTTGGGCAAAATTGCCGCTGTGGCAATTCCGCAACAGCCAGGGGTAAACGACCCCCCCAACGAAAGAAAATGCTGGCATTGCTTGCCTCGCCTTGTGGTCGGAGTAAGGAGTTGCCACGTGGGGTGCATGAGGCCGTTTGCGGTCTCGCGCGCCCATCCGGGTGGCAGGCGGTGCTTGCACCAAATGCCACATTGTTTTTCATTAAAGAAGGAACTGATCATGAAAAAAATTCTTCTTGGTACCACTGGGCTCGTAGCTGTTGCCCTGCTGGCGACGGCAGCCTCGGCAGAGACTCCTAAAGTAACCCTCGGTGGTTTCTCGGACTTCCAAGGTGCTTACACCAGCGACGATAAAGACGCTCACCTCCGCAAGGACGGCTGGCGGAACGACAACGAAGTTTCCGTTAAAGTAGACGGCAAGACCGCTGGCGGTCTCGGCTACGGTGCGGAAATCGACCTGGAAGCTGACGTTACGACCGATGCTGACAACCAAGGCGTGAACGCTTCGCGTACCTTCACCTACCTCGATGGTAAATGGGGTCGCGTAGAAATGGGCGACAACAAATCCGTTGCTGCCACCATGCGCGTGGATGCTTCGTCCGTTGCTGCCGCTACCGGCGGGATCAACGGCGCTTGGGGCTACTTCGTGAACGGCACCGGCACCGCTTCGGGCGAGCTGAAAAACGCTTCGAACGCTGGCTTCATCACCAGCTCGAAACTGCCGGGCGAACATGGTTCGGTAAACGCGATTGGCGATGAGTCGCTCTACAACACCAGCAAAGTAAGCTACTACACCCCGAAATATTCGGGCTTCCAAGCGGGCGTGAGCCTCACCCCGGCGCTGGCTAGCGCAAGCCGTGGTCAAACCGTCGTCCGTACCGACACCGGTGCTCAGGAAGACGTGTGGGATTTCGGTCTCGGTTACGAAGGCAACATTAGCGGCGTAAAACTGGCCGCTGCTGGTACCTACGAAGTGAGCAACGCGAAGCGTAACGCTACCTACACCAACCGCGACATCAACGCTTGGAACCTCGGTGCCCTCGCTGGCTACCATGGCTTCAGCCTTGCTGGTTCGTACGGTGACTGGTCGAACTCGGATCGTTCGGGTGCGGACGCTAACGAAGACAGCTACTACTGGACCCTCGGTCTCGGCTACGCCGCTGGCCCGGTTGGCGTTTCGGCAACCTACCTCGACTCGAGTCGTGACGTTGTGGGTTCGTCGAACGACTTCCGCAACCTCGTACTCGGTGCTGAGTACAAGCTCGCGGCTGGTCTGACCCCGTACGCTGAAGTTTCGTTCTACGACTTCGACGCGAACGGCCAAACCGGCGCTGGTGCGTACAACAACACCGGCACCACCGTTCTGGTTGGTACGCAAGTTGCGTTCTAAGCCTTACCGCTTAGCGTAAACGAGAAGGGCGGCTCT
>CAZUOS010000188.1:0-3863 GCA_964621415.1 uncultured Azospirillum sp. | reverse complement strand
GCGTGGGGCATAACGTTCGGGCCCTTCGCCGCCCTCACCAGAATTGCTCTTGCCGCCGATGCGGTTCATGGCGATGGCGAGCGTCTCGTGCGCCTCGGGCGAGAGGGCGCCGAGCGACATGGCAGGCGCCACAAAGCGGCGCAGAATGGCTTCCACCGGCTCTACTTCATTCAGCGCGATTGGCGCGGTGAGGGGGGTGAAGTCGAGCAAATCGCGCAGGGCGACGGGCGGCGCATTGTACACGCTTTCGACATAACGTTGATAGAGCGCTGGGTCGCCCGTGCTCACGGCCATTTGCAAAGCGTGGATGTTTTCCCCCGTCCAGCCATGGCGCTCGTGGCCTGCGCGGGCACGGTAGAAGCCGCCGACTGGCAAAGCCTCGGCCGCTGCATAGGCCGCGGTGTGGCGTGCGCGTAAGCCTTGCTCCAACCCTGCGAGGCCAACACCGGAAATGCGCGACGGCAGGCCGGGAAAATATTCCGCCACCATGGCGCGGCTTAGGCCCACGGCCTCGAAATTGAGGCCGCCGCGATAGGCGCTTACCACCGAGATGCCCATTTTTGCCATGATCTTGAGCAGGCCCTGGTTCATTGCCTCGCGGAAATTAGCCAGTGCGGTGTCGAGTGCAAGCGCGCCGAAAATACGCTTGGCATGGCGGTCGCGGATGGTTGCTTCGGCAAGCGCCGGATGCACCACGGTTGCACCCGCACCGATCATCACCGCGAGGGCGTGGACATCGTTACATTCCGAAGTGTGGACGAGGATAGAGGCGCGTTTGCGCAATTTCTTTTTGACGAGATGCGTCTGCACCGCCGCAATCGCTAAAATCATCGGCACCGCAAGGCGCGTGGGCCCCACCGCTTCATCGGTGAGCAACAGGAAGGAGCGGCCTTTGGCGACGGCGTGCTCGGCCTCGGCCACGAGCCGCGCAAGCGCCTGCGCCAGCCCTTCGCCTGCAGGCTCGGTGGCGGCAAACGTGGTATCGATACGCGTGACGCGTTTTTTGAAATGCTGCGTAATCGCCTGCAGCTCCTGTGCCAGCAACAGCGGCGAGGGGGCAAGCAGAATTTCGTGGTGCGAATGGTCGAGCGCGAGGAAGTTACCGTCATTGCCGAAACGGGTCTTGAGGCTCATCACCCGATGCTCGCGCAGACTATCAATCGGCGGGTTGGTGACTTGCGAAAAGTTCTGCCGGAAATAATGATGGAAGGGCCTCGCCTCGGGCGAGAGGGCGAGTAGCGCGGCGTCATCTCCCATCGAGCCGACGGCTTCCTTCCCCTCGGCCGCCATCGGGTGCAGGATGGATTCGATGAACTCGTGTGTTAGCCCCGCTGAATATTGCAGCGCAGCAATTCCATCTTGCGGTGCAACATATTTCTTGCGTCGGGTCTTTCCCACCACTTCTTCGAGCGGGATGGTTTTTTCCATCCATTCCTTATAGGGCCGCGCTGCGGCGAGGTGATCCTTCAGCGCCGCATCGTGATAGAGTTTCTGGTCGCGCAGGTTCACGGCGATCATCTCGCCGGGGCCGAGGCGGCCACGCTCCAGCACGTTGGCTTCCGCGACCTGCACCATGCCACTTTCCGAGGCGCAGATGAGCAGCCCATCGCGCGTGACGGTATAGCGCATGGGGCGTAGGCCGTTGCGATCCAGCCCCGCCATCACCCATTCGCCATCTGTCGCGGCGATGGCGGCGGGGCCGTCCCACGGTTCGGAAATGGCGTTGCAGCAGCCGAGCAGGTCGCGGTGCGCCGCAGGAACTTCCTTGTTTTTGCTCCAGGCGGGCGGCATCAGGATCAACTTCGCGAGCGGCAGTGGACGGCCCGCACGGCTCAGGATCTCCATCACCGCGTCGAGCGCGCCGGTGTCCGACGTGTTATCCGGAATCACTGGCGCGAGGTCGGCCTCGACGCCTTGAAACGCGTCGCAGGTGAAGCTCGCCTCGTGGCTGCGCATGAAGTTGACATTGCCGCGCAGCGTGTTGATTTCACCATTATGCGCCAGCACGCGAAATGGCTGCGCGAGATGCCAGGCGGGCGCGGTGTTGGTGGAGAAACGCTGGTGGAAAATCGCAAAATTACTGATGAAGCGAATATCGCCAAGATCGGGGTAGAACGCCGTCAACTGCTCGGCTTTGAAGAGGCCCTTATAGATGATGGAACGCGCGGAGAGCGAGCACAGATAGCAATCTGGAATGGCGCTGGCGCGCACGGCATGCTCGATCCGGCGGCGGATGAGGTAGAGGTCGCGCTCGGTTTTTTCATCGCTCGCGCCGGGTTGAATAGCGAGGATCACCTGCTCGATTTCGGGGCGCGATTCGTTGGCGATATCGCCGATGACTTCAGCCACCACCGGCACTTGCCGCCAGCCAAGAATGCGGTAGTTGAGGCGCAGAATCTCGGCCTCGATAATGGCGCGGCAACGCTCTTGTGCGGCGAAGTTTTTCTTCGGCAGAAACACCATGCCGACGGCGAGTTTTTCAAGCGTTTCCTTGCCGATGGTGCGTAGATAATCGGCGAAAAAGGCCTGCGGTAATTGCAGGTGAATGCCTGCGCCATCGCCGGTTTTGCCGTCGGCATCCACCGCGCCGCGATGCCACATGTTCGAGAGGCCCTCGATCCCGCGCTCGACAATTTCGCGGCGCGGCACGCCATCCATCGCGGCGATGAGGCCGACGCCGCAGGCATCGTGCTCGGTTGCGGGGTCGTAGAGCCCGTGGGCGGCGAGGCTGGCCGCGCGGCTGTGCCAGTCGCTGGAATGGGATGCGGATTCCAGAGCGCCCAGCTCCCCCCTTGAGGGGGAGCCGAATCGCCCTTGCGATTCGGTGGGGGGACTATCTACCGCATTGTTACCCCCCACCAAAACCCAAGAGGGTTTTGGCTCCCCCTCAAGGGGGGAGCTGGTGCTCTGGAATCCGTGCGCTATCTCACTGCTTGCGACGCTTTCAAATCCGCACTCTATCTCCCTGCTCATGCGCGCTTCTCCTTGCTTGTCAGCGCGCGGTGGATGGCGGCGGCGGCTTCGCGCCCGTCCTTGATCGCCCACACGACGAGCGACGCGCCACGCACCATGTCGCCCGCAGCATAGACGCCGGCGAGGCTGGTTTCATACTGTGCATTCACCGCGAGCGTGCCATGGCGCGTGGTGGTAAGTTGTGGTTCGCCCCAGAGGCCGGGCAGCGGCTCGGGGTCGAACCCCAGGGCCTCGATCACCAGGTCGGCAGGGAGGGTGTGGTGCTCGCCCGTTGGGGTGATGGCGCGTCGTCCGCTGGCATCGGCTTCGCCCAGTTGCATGGCGGCGACGCGCACCGCTTCGATGCGTGTTTGGCCAAGGAACGCTTCAGGGGCGGAGAGCCAGGCGAACTGTACGCCCTCGGCTTCGGCATGGGCTACCTCGCGTGCGGAACCGGGCATGCTCGCCCGGTCGCGCCGATAGAGGCAAGTGACGGCGTGTGCGCCCTGACGCACGGCGGTGCGCACGCAATCCATCGCCGTGTCGCCCCCGCCAATCACGACGACGCGCCGATCCTTCGCGTCCGGCGCATCGGCCGGGAGGCGGTCGCCCAGCCCGCGCCGGTTGCTTGTGGTGAGGTAGGTCATGGCAGGTACAATGCCCGCGAGTTCTTCGCCCGCGATGCCCGTGCGTCGCGCCTGATAGACGCCCGTCGCGATCAGCACTGCGTCATGCCGCGCGCGCAATTCGGCGAGGGTGAGATCGAGTCCGATGCGGCAGCGTAGGGTAAAGCGGATGCTGCTTTCGCGTAGCAACCGCTCGCGCCGCGCGACGATGGATTTATCGAGCTTGAAATTGGGAATGCCATAGACCAGCAAGCCGCCGATGCGATCATGCGCGTCGTAGACCAT
>CAZUOS010000187.1:0-3865 GCA_964621415.1 uncultured Azospirillum sp. | reverse complement strand
AGGCGGCATCTCTCCTGCGAATGCCGAAAAACTGTTCACGCCGTTTTTTACCACCAAGCGTGAACGTGGTGGCACGGGCCTTGGACTAACGATCGCCCGCGCGTTACTTAATGCTCACGATGCGGATATTTGTTATAAACCTACAAAGCAAGGCACTTGTTTTATAATTATTACAAATCCATTATTAAATTGCTAATTCGACTGATTTTATAATCTATTCCATAAACCGCCAATACAGCCGTTTGCAAAACCGAATTTAGTGGTTTTCCATACACGCGCTTGTTACTTGTCGCCAATCTACGAAGGAATCTGTTCGGCTTTATAGCGGGGGTTGCTTTTGACTTCCCATTAACTGCTGCGATTTCCTCAAAAACATAGTCCTTAATTCCTTTCAAGGCATTAACAAACGAAAGTTTGCTCTGTGCGCGCGCACCGATTCTGGCCATATTTGATTCTGACAAATCTTCGTATATAACAAAGCCACTGAATGTCTTTGCAGTGCTTGCGATAAAATGTGCATCCAGTTGGTAATGCGTAAGCCTGTTTATTAACGCGTCAGCATCATTTTTGATGCTGTCTAATAGGTCTCGCCGATCTTGCCCATTCATCTGGAAATAGGGCGGTTGATCTGCCGCAGCAATCACGCTTTCAAGGAATAGATAAACCCATAAATCATCGTGCACGCCTCCGCCCTTTTGGGCTTTCTCAAACAGAACGTTCCACATTTTATGAAAATCGGATAGATACGCTGTATCTTTCGGCTCCGTTAGCATTCGCATAGTTTCGGCGCGTGGATCCTCGGACTCCATCAGATATTGCTTTACGCTCAGCACCTGCTCAGGAAACTCAGAGAGCATTTTCCATTTTTTATCTTTGATTTTCTTAACCATGATGCTTTGCAAAGCTCCCAATAATTACCTTCCCGCCGCTGGCGAGTATGTCGATATAATCTGCCCATTCTTGCATCATTTTTTTGGGTTCGGATAGGAATTGTGCTCGGTCATAGGCGGCATCGACATTGTTGCGGTGGGCGTGCGCCAATTGCCGATCAACGACTTCGTGGCGGTAGCCGAGATTTTCCTTAATCGCCGTCATCGCCAAAGCGCGGAATCCGTGTCCCGTCATCCGCCCCTTATAACCGAGGCGCCCGATGGCGAAAAGCACCGTATTATTGCTCATGGAATTGATGGGGCGCACTTGGTTAGGGAACACCCATTTCCATTTTCCGGCGATTTCCTTCTGCGCCTTCAGCACCTCGATTGCCTGCTTGGACAGCGGTACGATATGCGCCTTACGCATTTTCATACGTTCAGCCGGAATTTCCCAAACCGCTCCATCCAAATCAAACTCGCCCCACGTAGCGTTTATTAGCTCCGAGGTGCGGGTAAAGGTTAGCATCAATAGGCGCACGGCATTGCGGGTTTGCTGATATAAGCGAGCGTCATTACGTTCCAATGCCTGTAGGAATCCGGGTAGCTCTTTAATATCCAGCGCGGCGAAGTGGGTCTTTTTATACGGCGCTAGCGCACCGTTCAGGTCGGCGGCTGGGTTTCGTTCGGCCAAGCCATTCGGGATGGCGTATTTATATACCTTGCTGCACAGCCCCAAACAGCGCCGAGCAACCTCATGAGCTCCGCGCTTTTCGATCTTTTTAATCGCATCCAGCAGTTCTAGCGGCGATATTTCCGCAATCGGGCGATCACCGATATGGGGGAAGATGTCGGCTTCCAATCGATGAATCACGTTATGGCTATAATGTGGCGACCAGCGCACATCATGCTCTTTATGCCATGTGCGCGCCACGGCCTCGAACGTATGGATAGAGCGCAGCATACGCTGACGCTTGGCTTCTTTCTTCGTGAATGCAGGGTCATCACCTGCCGCCACCAGTTTCCGTACTTCATCACGCTTTTCACGGGCTTCCGCGAGGCTAACTTCTGGGAATACGCCGAGAGCGAGGCGCTTTTCCTTACCGTTGAAACGATACTTCATACGCCAGTATTTTGCGCCCGTGGGTAGCACCTCCAGATAAAGCCCACGCTCATCGAACAGGCGATAGAGCTTCTCTTTTGGTTTTGCGTTACGGGCAGCAATAATGGTCAGCATGGCCAGTTCCTGTTTTCCTATTTACATTTGCGCATATAGGCTCCCGTGGGGGCATATTTTTTACGCGATGGGGGCATATGCCCCATAATATGCCCCTAAAATCGGTGGCTGTACACGGCCAAACGCGAACGTGAAAAACCGCAGGGAGGAAAGAACGATAGGGAATGCAAGGATTTTTGGAGACACAGCCGAACATGAACGATCATGTCCGGCGTGTATGGTGGCTCCGCGAGCGGGATTCGAACCTGCGACCGCCCGATTAACAGTCGGGTGCTCTACCGCTGAGCTATCGCGGAATACCAAGTGCCGTGAACGGCAGGCCGCTTCTATGGCACAAAGGATTTTTCCCCGCAAATGATTTTTTGAGATTTTACCAATCGCTGGGGATTTCCTCGGCGGCGATCATGGCGTCGTAGCTCGGGCGCGGGCGGATGACCCGGAACGCGTCGCCGCGCACCATCACCTCCGGCACCAGCAGCCGCGAGTTATAGGCGTTCGACAGGCTTGCGCCATAAGCCCCGGCGGTGCGGAAGGCAAGCAGGTCGCCCTCCTCCACCTTCGGCAGCGTCACCTGCTTCACGAACACATCGGTCGATTCGCATACCGGCCCGACGATATCCACCGTCATCGCGGCATCGCCGCGCGGCACCACCGGCTCGATGCGATGCACCGCGTCATAAAGCGCCGGGCGCATGAGGTCGTTCATCCCCGCATCCACAATCACATAGGTGCGCGCGGCCTGTTTCACATAAAGCACCTGCGTAACCAGCAGCCCGGCGTTGCCGCAAATCAGCCGCCCCGGCTCGAAAATAAACTCGGCCCCGAAATCGCCGAACATCTCGGCCACCAGCGCGCCGTAATCGGCGGGCGGCGGCGGCGCATCCTCCACCGCGTAAGGCACGCCGAGGCCACCGCCGAGGTCAATCGTGCGGATGGCGATGCCTTCCGCCCGCAGGCCGCTTACCAGCTCGCGCACACGGGCGTAGGCAGCGCGAAACGGCGCTAGCTCCGTCAGCTGCGAACCGATATGCACCGAGACGCCCTGCACCGCGATATGCGGCAAGCTCGCCGCCAGCCGATAGATTTCCGGCGCGATATCAATATCAATCCCGAATTTGTTTTCCTTTTTCCCGGTCGAGATTTTGGCGTGGGTTTTCGCATCCACATCCGGGTTCACACGCAGCGCAATCGGCGCGCGCGTGCCGAGGCTGCCCGCGACCTCGTTGAGTGCAATCAGCTCACGGTCGGATTCCACATTGAACTGGTGGATGCCTGCCGCAAGCGCAAAGCGCATCTCGCTGCGCGTTTTGCCGACGCCCGAGAACACCACTTTACTCGCCGGAATACCGGCGGCGAGCGCACGGCGCAGCTCGCCCTCGCTCACCACATCGGCCCCGAGCCCTTGCGCTGCGAGCGTTTTCAGCACCGCGATATTGCTGTTTGCCTTCACCGCAAAACAGATGAGCGGGTTGAGGGACGCAAGGGCCGCACGAAACACCTCCGCATGACGCGTGAGCGTGGCATGCGAATAGACATAAAACGGCGTGCCGACGGCGGCCGCAATCTCCGTCAGCGCAATGTTTTCGGCATGGAGGGTGCCGTTTTGGTAGGTGAAATGGTCCATAAAACTCTCGTTTGGCGAAGCGTCATTGCGAGCGGAGCGACGCAATCCAGCTAAGCAAAACTATTCGCTGGATTGCGTCGCTCCGCTCGCAATGACGGAGAACTTACTTCGCTGCTCCCTCTTGATTAGCCTTCT
>CAZUOS010000186.1:807-3868 GCA_964621415.1 uncultured Azospirillum sp. | reverse complement strand
GGTGCAACATCATCAGCCATAGGAATCTCCTTGAGTTCACCCTAACAAGGAATCATGACAGTTTGATGACAGCCGACGCGGAAATGTATGACGGTTTGATGACAGCCAGTGGTCAGAGTTCAGAGTTCGGAGTTCGGGGAAGGTCGCGGCGAGCAGCGCGCTCCAGTCAAAAGGAGAAGCGGCTGCTGGATTGCCTCAGCCGTGCCACAGACTTTCCCTGAACTCTGACCTCTGACCTCTGACCACCGGTGACCAAAAAACATCGCTGTGGAAAAAAATAGCGCTTTACATCATTCCCACACATGAGTAACTTTTGCGCAACAGCAGAAAAAACAACCCGGCGCTTAGCAAGCAAAAATAGATGCAAAACAAACGCTAAAAGGTTGCTTCCATGGCTGCAGACATTCTGGTCATCGATGACGAGGCTGATATTACCGCCCTCATCAGCGATATTCTCTCCGACGAAAAATATGGCGTTCGCACCGCCAACAACTCCGATAAGGCCTTGAAAGCCTTGGCGGAACGGGTTCCCAACGCGATCATCCTCGATATCTGGCTGCAAGGCTCGGAACTGGATGGGCTTGGCATCCTCGAGATTGTGCAAAAGAAATATCCGCACGTGCCGGTAGTGATGATTTCCGGCCACGGAAATATCGAAACCGCCGTCACCGCGATCCGTATGGGCGCGTATGACTTCATCGAGAAGCCGTTCTCGGCTGAGCGGTTGATGATCGTGGTGCGCCGCGCGCTCGAGGCCGCGAAACTGCGGCACGAGAATGTCGAGCTGAAAAAGCGCGGCAGCAACGAAAGCGAAATTATCGGCACCAGCACGGCGATCAATGCCGTGCGGCAGACGGTGGAAAAAGTGGCGCCGACCAACAGCCGCGTGCTCATCAGCGGCGCGCCGGGGACGGGGAAGGAGCTGATCGCTCGCCTCATCCACGCGCGTTCGATGCGTGGGCATGCCGGGTTTGTGGTGCTGAACGCGGCGGCGCTGACGCCGAGCCGCATCGAGGCCGAACTCTTCGGCACCGAGGACACCAACCCCAATGGCGGGGCGGAAAAGCTCGGGCTGCTGGAGCGTGCGCATGGCGGTACGCTGTTTATCGACGAAGTGGCCGACATGCCGATCGAGGCACAGGGCCGCTTGCTGCGCGCACTGCAGGAGCAGGGGTTCGAGCGTGTGCGCGGCAATAAGCGCGTGTCGGTGGATGTGCGGGTGATCGCCGCCACCAATAAGGATCTGCAGGAGGAAATCGCTGCCGGTCGCTTCCGCGAGGATCTGTTCTATCGCCTGAGCGTGGTGCCGCTCAGGATGCCGAGTTTGCGCGAACGTCGGGATGATATTTCGGCGCTTTCGGCTCATTTCCTCAAGCGTGCGGCGGATGCGATGGGGCTGGCCCCGCGCGGCCTGGCCGAGGATGCGCTCACCGTGCTGCAATCCTATAACTGGCCGGGAAATGTGCGTCAGCTGCGCAATGTGATGGAGTGGCTGATTATTATGGCCGCGCCCGGCAGCAATGGCGAAATCACCGCCGATGCACTGCCGCCGGAACTGATCGACGCCAATATCAGCGTGCTGCGTCCGGAGCTTTCGACCGACATCATGAGCATGCCGCTGCGCGAAGCACGCGAGACGTTCGAGAAGCAATATCTCGCGGCGCAGATCAACCGCTTCGGGGGCAACATCAGCAAAACCAGCAATTTCGTGGGGATGGAGCGTTCGGCGCTGCATCGCAAGCTGAAGATGCTCGGCATCGGCAGCGACGATAAGCAGGTCGCCTGAGAGGATGAGGCACCGACGCAGGAATGAAAAGGGGGCTTCGGCCCCCTTTTTTTATGGTGAGGCAGCGCAGAGCAGCGGCTAGCGCGCCTGGAACAGCATGGCGCCGAAAATGGCTTCCACCTTACCGGCGCGACTGCCGACGGGCAGCAGGCATTGGCGATACAGCACGCGCATGCCATTATCCGCGATGAAGGAGTTGTGGTCGATAAACGGCTTGGCCGTTTTGGCCACATACTGAAAATGCGGCGCCAGCGCGAATGCGTTCGGCCCCACCATGAAGAGGTTATCGGGGTCGAGTCCGGCCTTTTTATAGGCCTTCAGAATCCCCTCGCCCAGATAGGTGAAATTGAACTGGTCGATATGTTCGATATCGCGCGTTTGCAGCAGAAAGCAATAGGGCCAATCCTCGCCCAGTTGGTCGGGGTCGATATCCGATTCCTCGGGCATGGCGCGGCCACGGCACAGGCTTTCCCAGTAGTGGAAGACGCGCTGGGTAATGCGCCGCTCTACCTGCAGATTGCCCTCTCCTGCTTCGTCCTGCACGCTTACCCCACGATACGATAGTTCATCCCGCCGAAAATCGCTTCGACGCCTTTTTCCTCGGTGCCGAGCGGCAGCAACACCTGCCGATAGAGCACCAGTTTACGGTCCGCGCGCATGAACTCGCCCTCGTCGAACACGGGGGCTTTGGCCTCGATCACCTGCGCGAAATGGCGCGAGAGCACAAACGCGTTGGGGCCGACGATGAAGGGGTTCGCATCGTCGAACCCGCGATCGGCATAGGCGCGCAAAATCTGTTGGCCGAGATAGGTGAAGTTATAATCCTGCACATTGGCGACATCGCGCGATTGCAGCAGAAAGCAGTAGTCCCAATCCTCGGCCAGCACGTCGGGGTCGATATCCTGCTCGACGGGCATGGCGCGCACCCCGCGCTTCTCCTGCCAATAGCGCAGGAGGCGGATGCTCAGGCGCCGCTCTCCGTACGGATACTGCTCAAGAGGTTCACTCATCCATATCTCCCGGTGATATAGTCCTTGGTTTGTTGCCGTTCTGGGGCCTCGAACAGCGCCTCGGTTGGCCCCATCTCCACCAATTGGCCGAGATGGAAAAACGCGGTTCGATCCGCCACCCGGCGGGCTTGCGCCATCGAGTGCGTGACAATGATGATGGCAAAGCGCTGTTTCAAGCTCTCCATCAGTTCCTCTACTTTGCCGGTGGCGATGGGGTCAAGCGCCGAGCACGGCTCGTCCATCAAAATCACCTCTGGGCCCACCG
>CAZUOS010000186.1:0-797 GCA_964621415.1 uncultured Azospirillum sp. | reverse complement strand
CCGCCATGGTGCGCGCAATACACAATCGCTGCTGCTGGCCGCCAGAGAGGCCCGTGCCGGGGGCGTCGAGCCGGTCTTTCACCTCGTCCCACAGTGCAGCGCCGCGCAAGCATTGCTCCACCAGCGCATCGAGATCGGCCTTGCTGCGGGTGAGGCCGTGGATGCGCGGGCCATAGGCCACGTTTTCGTAGATGGATTTGGGGAACGGCGTGGGTTTTTGGAACACCATGCCGACGCGGGCGCGCAGCAGCACCACGTCGAAATTGGGATCGTAGATATCCTGTCCGTCGAGGACGATGTGCCCCGTCACCCGGCAGCCGGGGATGAGGTCGTTCATGCGGTTGATCGTGCGCAGGAAGGTGGATTTGCCGCAACCGGACGGGCCGATAAAGGCGGTGACGCTTTGCGGCATAATCTCCATCGAGACGCCTTTCAACGCCTGTTTCGCGCCGTAAAACACCTCGACATTGCGGGCGGTGATGGCGGGAGCGGTGATGGTGGGGGTCGCGTCGGTCATCAATTCCACGTCAGTTGCATGTTGCGTCGCAGTCTAACCGCTAATCCATTGAGAAGCAACAGGATCACCAGCAATACCAGGATGCCTGAGGATGTTTTCTCGATAAACCCGGCTTCCGGGCTACTCGCCCAGAGGTAAATCTCAACCGGCATGGCGGTTGCGGGGTCGGTCAATCCACGAGGAATATCAGCCACAAAGGCGACCATGCCGACCATCAGCAAGGGCGCGGTTTCGCCCAGCGCGCGGGCGATGGAGAGGATCATGCCGGTGAGGATGCCGG
>CAZUOS010000185.1:0-3870 GCA_964621415.1 uncultured Azospirillum sp. | reverse complement strand
CGAGCTTCGCGCGCGTATCCTCAGTGCGCTGCTGCTGGGCGCCGGTGTGCTGGCCCTGACCTGGTGGCGCGTGGAGAGCTTCGCGGCGCTATGCCTCGTCGGCGCGGTCATTCTGGCGCGGGAATGGTGGGGGCTAACTAAAAACCGCAGCCGTTGGTGGATATTGCTGGGGCTAGTGTATATTGGCGGGGCGATGGCAAGCTTGTTGGCCCTGTATCCACAAAGGGGAAGCGCGCTTATTTTCCAACTTTTTGTTCTCGTGTGGGGGGCAGATATCGCCGCCTATCTTGTTGGAAGAAAAATCGGGAAACATAAAATCGCACCTTCCATCAGCCCCGGCAAAAGTTGGGAGGGGCTGGCGGCAGCAATGGTTATCAGCGCTGCGTTATACGTTATTGCTTATAAATATCTTCTCGATGATTGCGACTTTTATATGTCCTGGCCATTCGCAATTCTGATCGGCGCGAGCTTCGCCATCGTGGGCTTACTGGGTGATCTCTTTGAATCCGCCCTCAAGCGCCGCGCCGGCGTGAAGGATAGTGGCGCCTTCATCCCCGGCCATGGCGGCTTGTTCGACCGCGTGGATGCCCTCCTCGCCTGCAGTATCTATCAGGCATTCCTCAATCTCTGGCTCTTTCCCACCTTACTCGATTACGGGATGGATGGGGGCTACTCACCGCTGCAATACGCCTGTTGATTCAACGCAGATTCGCAAGTAAGCCTGCGCCATGAAGCCCATTCACGCCATCCTTCCCGCCACTGCCCCGCGCCGCCTCTCGATTCTCGGCGCGACGGGGTCGATCGGCGCGAGCGCGCTGCGCGTGGTGGACGAACATCCCGAGCGGTTCCAGATTGCGGCGCTGACGGCGCAGAGCAATGCCGAAAAGCTGATTGCCCTCGCGCAGCGTTTGCGCCCCGAGGCGGTGGCGATTGGCGAGGAAGCGCACCTGCCCGCCGTGCGCGCGGCGCTGAAGCCGCTCGGCATTGCGGTGTTTGGCGGCGCGGGCGGCATTGCGGATGCGGCGTCGCTTCCGGCGGAAATCACCGTGGCGGCGATTGTGGGGGCGGCAGGGCTGCTGCCGACCATGCGCGCGGTGGAGCAAGGCGGCACGGTGGCGCTCGCCAACAAGGAATCGCTCGTCTGCGCCGGGCCGCTGGTGCTCGCCGCCTGTGCGACGCATGGCACCACGCTGCTGCCGGTGGATTCCGAACATAACGCGATTTTCCAGGTGCTCGCGGCGGAGCATCGGCCTGTGCTCGAGAAAATCACCCTCACCGCTTCGGGCGGGCCGCTACTGCGCACGCCGCTTGAGGCGCTCGCGCACATTACCCCTGCGCAGGCCGTCGCCCATCCACGCTGGAACATGGGGGCGAAAATCTCGGTTGATTCGGCGACGATGATGAACAAGGGGCTGGAGCTGATCGAGGCGCATTATTTGTTCGACCTGCCTGCCGCGCGCATCGACGTGCTGGTGCATCCGGAATCCATCGTTCACTCGCTGGTGCATTATGCCGATGGCTCGGTGCTGGCGCAGCTCGGCATGCCGGATATGGCGATTCCCATTGCCTACACGCTCGGCTGGCCGGAGCGGCTGAAGGTGGCCACCCCGCGCCTCGACCTTGCTAGCATCGGCGCGCTGCATTTCGAAGCGCCGGATGAAGCGCGCTTTCCAGCCCTCCGCCTTGCCCGCGCGGCGCTTTCAGCGGGGCCAGCACACCTCATCGCCCTCAACGCCGCGAACGAAGTCGCCGTCGCCGCCTTCCTCGAGGGCCGCATCGGCTTCACGCGCATTGCGGCGGTGGTGGAGCGGGTGCTTGAAACCATTGTCCCTGAACGCTGCGAGAGTCTCGACACGATCTTGAATGCGGATCAGACAGCTCGTATGCATGCACAACACTGCATTAAAAATTAGGCTTGTCGATGACCCTCCTCCTCACCCTCTTTCATTATCTCTGGTCCTTCGCGCTGATTATCAGCGTGGTGGTGTTTGTGCACGAGTTTGGGCATTATCTCGTGGCGCGGCTGTGCGGGGTGGGGATTGAGTCGTTCTCCATTGGCTTTGGGCGCGAGTTGGTGGGACGCACCGACAGGCACGGCACACGCTGGAAGCTCGCGGCTTTCCCGCTCGGCGGCTATGTGAAAATGGTGGGCGATGCGAGCGCCGCCAGCACACCCGACCTCGAAGCCCTCGCGGCGATGAGCGACGCCGAGAAAAAGCGCAGCCTGCATCACCAGCCGCTTTGGGCCAAGGCGCTGATTGTGGTGGCCGGGCCCGCGGCCAATTTCGTGCTGTCGATTCTAGTATTTACGGCGCTGATTTATAGCTATGGCGTGACCTCCACCGAGCCGGTGGTGGGCGAGGTGATGCCGAATACGCCCGCGGCCACCGCAGGCCTGCAACCGGGCGATCGCGTGCTCTCGGTGGATGGCAAAACCATCCGCGTGTTCGATGATATTCCAAGCGCGCTCATCACCAATCTCTACACGCCAGTGGCGGTGGTCATCGAGCATGGCGGTACGACGAAGCACCTCACCCTAACCCCCATCGAGTATGAGGAAAAAGACGCGAGCGGGAATGTCATCAAGCGTCCGCTCATTGGGATTCGTAGCAAAAAAGTGACGTTCCGCGATGTCACCCTGCCCGAGGCGCTGTGGGTGGCCACGCAAGGCACGTATGATCTCTGCGCCAAGAATCTCTATGCGTTGTCGCAGATTATTTCGGGCGACCGCAGCGCCAAACAGCTCACCGGCACGCTCGGCATTGCCAAGCTCTCGGGCGACGTGACACGCCAGGGCGACACGGTCGGCGAAACCATCGTCCTCATCCTCAACTGGATTGCGAAAATCTCGGTGGGGATTGGCCTCGTCAACCTCTTCCCGCTGCCGATGCTCGATGGCGGGCATTTGCTGTTTTATGCAATTGAGGCGGTGCGCGGTCGCGCCGCGTCGGAACGGGTGATGGAGTTTTGCTATCGCCTCGGCCTTGCGCTGATTCTGATGCTCATGGTGTTTACGTTCTATAACGACGCCACGCGGATTTTCTTTTCGTGAGTGTATCCAATACTGAGAACTTAAATACAGAAGCCAAAGATTGGTTTTTATTGAACTTTATGTGCATAAGGTTTATTATAATCATCAAGCAAGGCTTCTTATTAAAGGTTTAGAGTGAAACGGAACAATCTTTGCCATGCCGTGCGCGAAAGGCTGAAACGGCTACCCGCGCCGTACGACGCGCATTATGGCGTGGTGCCGTTACCGCCGCCGGAGCAAGCCGTGGATGTCATGCCTGCCCTGCCACAACTTTCTGCAGCCAGCGCGGCCTTGGGACGCGTGAACGCACTGGTGGAAGAGCTGGCCGATCCGTGGCTTGTCAGTCGTGTCCTTCCACGGCAGGAAGCGGTCAGCAGTTCTTCGATCGAAGGCACACACAGCACGTTAGATGAATTACTCTCCATCGAAGAAACCGAAGACGCAGACGCCAGCAATGCTGCAAAGCAAGTGCGCGATTACGCACTCGCGCTCGATGCGCTGGTGCCGCAGGCAGTAGCGCAGCAGCACGCCATTTTCACGACAGATCTGGTCAGCACATTGCATCGCACGGTGATGCGTGGTGACAGCCGCTATCCGGATATTCCCGGGGCCTTGCGTACGCGCGTGGTGTGGATCGGGGGTCGGGGCGATATCGCTTACTCGACCTATAACCCGACGCCACCGGAAGATGTGGCGCAATGTCTCGAAGATTCGATGCGCTACATGCGTGCGGAATCAATGCAGATCATGACACAAAATCTCATTACACGCCTTGCGATTGCCCACGCACATTTCGAGGCCGTGCATCCATTTCGTGATGGTAACGGCCGTGTTGGACG
>CAZUOS010000184.1:0-3918 GCA_964621415.1 uncultured Azospirillum sp. | reverse complement strand
TGACGAGGGAAAAATCGGTCGCTACTTTCGCCCCAACAACGAGAACAAAAAAACGGCAATCAAACTTACGAAAAGAGTTCCATCATGGCACACCATAAATCGGCAAAAAAGCGCATCCGCCAAACCGAACGTCGGACGCTGGTTAACCGCTCGCGTATGAGCCGCATCCGTACCTTCGTGAAGAAGGTGGAAGCAGCGATTGCCAGCGGTAACGCAAGCGACGCTCAGGCAGCTCTGCAGAATGCGCAGCCGGAAATTATGCGTGGCGTCACCAAAGGCGTTCTCTCGATGGGAACGGCTTCGCGCAAGGTTAGCCGCCTCGCGCATCGCGTTAAGTCGCTCGCTGCAGCGGCATAACGCCACTCGACAACAACACCAATAAACTATTCTTTGCTTGTGTGTGTCGCGGCCCGCGTGGGGCGCTCCTGTTCTGTTGCCTGGAATCAACTACTGGGCACCTCTATGAACCAGACTTTTTGGTAGCCTCTGCTTTACGCATGAGCAGATAGAAAACCGCTAGCGTACGCTAAGGTGACAAAGCGAACGCGAGGTGAGGTTTTCTATGTGAGCTCGCCCGCCAACGCGCGGGATGTGCCAAACCGTTCGTTCATAGAAGTGCCCGACTACTTGGGTTCAGGTTTTCCTTATTCACATAACGATGGTGCCCGTATGCTTGCTTACGCTCGCGACGACAGTCCCGCTTTTGCCGGAAATGTCACCCCCTCTGCTGCGTGGAATGCGCTTGCAGAATCCCCCCTCGCACAACTGATTGATGTGCGCACGCAGCCGGAATGGTCCTTCGCGGGGATTCCCTCGCTCGAGGCGCTCGGCAAAACCACGAAGCTGATCGCGTGGAAGTTTTACCCCAATTACGAAGCGAATCCGCGCTTTTTGGAGCAGCTGGCCGCCGCCGTGCCGGATAAGTCCGCACCGCTCTACTTCCTCTGCAAAACCGGCGGGCGCTCGCTCGATGCCGCCATTGCCGCAACCGCCGCTGGCTACACGCAATGCTATAATATCGAAGGCGGGTTTGAAGGCGAGATCAACGCCAACCACCAACGCGGGCAAGTGAATGGCTGGAAAGCCAGCCGTCTTGCCTGGCAACAAGCATAAGGGAGTGGTTCGGGATTCGTGGTTCGGAAAGAGCCGCTTTCCCGAGTCACGAACCACGAGTCACTAAAACAACAACAAAAAACCAGGTAAGGCCAAGCACAATGAACGAAATCTCCTCCATCCAAATCCGTCGTCCCGATCACTATGCACGCTGGGAGCGCGTCCGCGAACGTCTGCGCGCCAGCTATGGAGAGGCGATTTTCAAAAGCTGGCTGCAGCCGCTGAAGCTGGCCGATGTGAAGAATGGTCAGGCGATGATTACGGTACCCACCCGCTTCATGCGCGAATGGATTGTGACGCATTACGCCGATAACATCCTGCGCTTCTGGTGCCAGGAAGACCAGACCGTGCATTCGGTGGATATTTTCGTGAAGGCCGAGCCGGTCGCGCTCGCAACCCCGGCGACCGCCGCGCCGCAAAAATCCACGAGCCCGAACGGGCTCGAGGCGGCGATGCTCGGCACCGCAGCGAACGAGGACAAGCCGATCAACCCGGACATGATCTCGGCACCGCTCGACCCGCGCTATACGTTTGATAATTTCGTCGTCGGCAAGTCGAACGAGCTGGCGCATGCCGCGGCCCGCCGCGTCGCCGAATCGGCAACCGTGACAGCGGGCGCGAACCCCCTCTTCCTTTATGGCGGCGTGGGGCTTGGCAAAACGCACCTGATGCACGCTATCGCCTGGCATATCCGCAAATCGGATCCATCGCGTAAGGTTGTCTATCTATCCGCCGAAAAATTCATGTATCTTTTCATCCGCGCGATTCGCAGCAAAGATACCATGGCGTTCAAGGAATATTTCCGCAGTGTCGACGTGTTGATGATCGACGATGTGCAATTCATCAGCGGCAAAGATTCGACGCAGGAAGAGTTCTTCCACACGTTCAACGCGCTGGTCGATCAGAACAAACAGCTCATCATCTCGGGCGATCGTTCGCCGGCCGATCTCGAAGGCATCGAGGAGCGCGTGAAGAGCCGCCTCGGCTGGGGGCTGGTGACGGATGTGCATGCCACCACCTACGAGCTTCGCCTCGGCATCCTGCAATCGAAGCTCGAGAAAATGCCGGGCGCCAACGTGCCGCCGCGCGTGCTCGAGTTCCTCGCCCATAAGATCACCAGCAACGTGCGCGAGCTGGAAGGTGCACTGAACCGCGTGGTGGCGCATGCCACACTGGTCGGCGGTCAGGTGACGATGGAGTCGACGCAGGAAGTGCTTGCCGATATTCTGCGCGCGAATGATCGCCGCATTACGATCGAGGATATTCAGAAAAAAGTCGCCGCGCATTATAACATCAAGGTGAGCGATATGCACTCGGCCCGCCGCTCGGTGGCGATTGCGCGCCCGCGTCAAGTTGCCATGTACCTGGCGAAAAAACTCACCACCAAATCGCTGCCGGAGATTGGCCGCAAGTTTGGCGGTAAGGATCACACCACGGTGATGCATGCCGTGAAACGCATCGACGAGCTGGCGCGCGGTGACAAAGAGTTCGCCGACGACATCGAACTGCTGATGCGCATGCTGCAAAGCGCGGCGTAGGAAAAAGGGAGCGTCATTGCGAGCGAAGCGAAGCAATCCATCCCGGCTCGCGCTTCGCTGGCCGGGATGACAGTTTTATCGTCTGGATTGCGTCGCTCCGCTCGCAATGACGCTCCCTTATTTTTAAAACCGTTGGGAACAATCGTTATCCCTGCACTGTTTCAGGATAATCACCGTTTCTGAGTTTCTCTGTGTTTCAGCGGACAACGCAGATGCACACCAGCGCTAAATCTTCTCCGCCGCCAAGTAAGTTTCGCTTTGCATCTCCATCAATCGGCTGACGGTGCGGGCGAACTCGAAGCTGCCATCGCCCTGTTCGTAGATACCTTCCGGTGCGGTTTCGGCCGTGGCGATCAGCTTTACACGATGATCATAGAGCGCGTCGATGAGGGTGACGAAGCGCTTCGCCTCGTTACGCTCCTCACGTGTTAGTTTAGGAATGCCCTGTAACAGAATGGTATGGCAGAAGCGACATAGCTCCAGATAGTCCGCCGCGCCGAGCGGTCGCACGCACAGCTCGGCGAAGGTGAGCCAGGCGATGCCGTGCGTCTGTTTCTCGACACGCAGCACACGCCCATCCACCTCGATCCGCAGCGGCTCGTTCGCAAGCCCGTGGGTGAGCATGCTCCAACTCTCGAGCAGAAAATCATCGGCCGCTGCGTCGCGCGGGAAAACATAGGTGCGCTTCATGGCGCGCAGTTGCAGCAGGCGATAATCCTCAGCTCCGGCGATCTTGACGATGGGCATGCGCGCCTCGAGCCAATCCACGAATTTCAGGAACTGGTCGCGCTGCAACCCACCCTGATACAGCTCGCGCGGGGGGCGGTTGCTGGTGAACACAATGGCCACGCCCGCATCCATCAGCCCCGCAAACAGGCGCGCGAGGATCATGGCGTCGGTCACATCCGTCACCTGTAATTCATCGAGGCAGAGCAGCCGCGCCTCGCCCGCCAGCTCGGCAATAACGCGCTCCATCACCTCGCCCGTATGGTTCTGGCGATAGGCGAACAGGCGCCGATGCACGTCGCGCATGAAGGCGTGGAAATGGATGCGGCGGGTGGGAAGCGTTTTTTCTGCCATCGCCACGAATAAATCCATCAGCATGGATTTGCCGCGCCCCACCTCGCCCCACACGTAAAGCCCGGCGGCGGTGGCCTGCGGTGCGCGGCGAAACCAGCGCGTGCGTGCGCCCTCGCCCGGTTGCGCGTGCAGTCGCTGCCAACAGGCCTCGAACGCCTCGGCGGCGTGGCGCTGCGCCGCGTCGGGC
>CAZUOS010000183.1:0-3920 GCA_964621415.1 uncultured Azospirillum sp. | reverse complement strand
GCTCCGCACCGTGTTGGGTTAAGGCTTCGTACTCGCGCTCGGCCTCGGCCTTGGGCACAATGCGGATGGGCTTGGCACTACCCCCGCGCTTGCTTAAGCCCGGCGCCATCTCAAGCGCTTTGCTCACCGATCCGCAGAATTTCACCAGTCGGAAAAACGTCATCGGCCCCACGCGTTCACTGCGAATCAGCCGCAACGCCTCAACAGGGTCGGCATTCCGCAGATGCGGGTTTGGGATGAAGTTATACATGGCAGTGCTCCGGCGTTCCAGAAGAAGCGTCATTGCGAGCGTAGCAACGCAATCCAGTGAATAACGGATGCTGGATTGCTTCGCTACGCTCGCAATGACGCAGTGCCCAAATATCTTTGCTCATGGCCGATTCCCCTTACTCAAAGAAATCTTCGCCTCGCCCCCCTGTAGCAAGCGCCTGATATTCTCCCGATGCTTCCAGATCGCGAACCCCGACGCTATGCCAAGAATCAGCGCCGAAGTGCCATCCACCCTGAGCCACGCCACCAGCGGCGCAACTGCCAGCGCCAGGATGGAGCCAAGCGACACATAACGGGTGGTGAACACCGCAATCAGCCACACACACAGCGACGCCATGGCGACCGGCCAGCTAAACACCAGCGCCCCGCCGAACAACGTCGCCACCCCTTTGCCGCCTTTCAGCTTGAGATAGGGCGAATACATATGGCCAAGCGCGGCAGCGAGCAGCGCGAGGGCGGCGCAGTGGGGATTTAGGATAGTAACATGGCAAGGATTCGGCAGACACGTCGAAAACCTGTCAATTTCTTCTATCGAAAAAAGGGAGTTTGCGACCCCAACCACCACCGCGCCCTTGGCCGCATCGAGCAGCAGGGTCAGCAGCGCCGCACGCTTGTTCCCGGTGCGCAGCATATTGGTTGCACCAATATTGCCCGAGCCGACCCGACGCGGGTCCGGCAACCCGAACAGCTTCGCCACCAGCACCCCAAACGGAATGCCCCCGACCACCAGGCCGAGCATCAGGATCTGAATCGCGTCCATCACGTGCATACGCGTACGAGCGTAGGGGCTGCCACGAACCAAGCGCAAGCGATTTTTTTGAGGGGACGGCTGGAGAAGCGTCGCAGAAGGAGTGTCATCCCGGCCTTGCGCCGGGATCTCCCGAAGCAGCCTGAGCCTGAAACCACGATCGTTTTAGGCTCCACCTATGTCAGGAGATCCCGGGACGAGCCCGGGATGACACTCCTTCTGCGACGATGGCGCGCGCATCAAAATTGTCATCAAATCTTCATGCAAATCGGGACTGGGCTGGGCTAAGGTAGCGGTGGGATACCTTACCAACAAAATGATAGGAGTGAGCAAATGGGTGCTAGATATAACGGCAGCAAAAAAAATAACGACGCAATCGCAGCAGCAGCAACCTCTCCTGACAAGCTTTCCGAGACAACCCGTGAGCTATTGATGAATGGGGCTATTCTGGTAAAAAACACGGGTGATGGGGATTCACGGCTCTATGTTTTGCCAGAACATGCCGATGCGCTCCAGCGAGCGCTCACACGCGATTGTTTTGCCGGAGCGTCAGAGACCGTCGGCATGGAGTCTGTTTGGTTAACCAATCCAGATACTTTCGACACCACAAAATTTCAACGGCTCGAAATTCCTTCACAACAGGCCGAAATGATTGCGAATGGCGTGAAGCGCACCAAAAATGGTGAACGCAATGGCATTACCAATACGCTGATATTGGAGAGCAAGGGAGCGCCAGAAGACGATATAGATTTACACCCAAAGGCGTTTAAACAACTCGCCAACGTTGAATCGCTTGTATCTCTTGTGAGTGCTCAAGCTCGCGAGGCTCGTCCTTCCGGCTTCGGCGGCATTACGGGCAAATAGCCCCTCCTCATTCTTCCAAAAACGCTTGCCTTTTGCGCGGTTTTGCGTATGTATCCCGCTCCCTGCCTGCGTGGTGCCGGTGGGGCGGTGCCGCGTGCGGCGCTGATACAACCTCTAACCCACTCCGCGTTTCGCCTGCGATTGCAAGCGCTTGCGCGACGCTAGAAAGACCTCTCCATGGCACAATCTGCAACTGTCCGTAAGGAAGATTTTAAAGACCAAGATTTCTCGACCGGTGAAAGCTTCGCCGATTTGTTCGAAAACAGCGCCGCCGGCAAATTGTCGGAAGGCAGCGTGGTGAAAGGCACCATTGTTGGCATCGAAAAAGACCTCGCCGTGGTGGATGTGGGCCTGAAATCCGAAGGCCGTATCCCGCTGAAAGAGTTCAGCGTCGGCGGTGCGAGCGCCGAAATCCGCATCGGCGATGTGTATGATATCTATATCGAGCGTATCGAAGATCGCCATGGCGAAGCGCAGCTCAGCCGCGAGAAAGCCCTGCGCGAAGAAGCCTGGTTGAAGCTCGAAGAAGTGCATAAAAACCAAACGCGTATCGAAGGCGTCATCTTCGGCCGCGTCAAAGGTGGCTTCACGGTCGATCTCAAAGGCGCCGTGGCGTTCCTGCCGGGCAGCCAGGTCGATATCCGTCCGATCAAGGATGTTGGCCCGCTGATGAACATTCCGCAGCCGTTCCTCATCCTGAAAATGGACCGCCGTCGTGGCAACATCGTCGTCAGCCGTCGCGCCGTGATGGAAGAAAGCCGCGCCGAAGCCCGTGGCATGCTGCTCGACAAAATCGCCGAAGGCCAGATCCTCGACGGGATTGTCAAGAACATCACCGATTACGGTGCGTTCATCGATATGGGCGGGGTGGATGGTCTCCTCCACGTCACCGATATTTCGTGGAAGCGCATCAACCACCCGAGCGAAGTGTTCAGCGTGGGCGATTCGGTACGCGTGATCGTGACCAAGTTCGACCCCGAGAGCAAGCGCATCAGCCTTGGCATGAAGCAGCTCGACAGCAACCCGTGGGAAGGTGTCAGCCACAAATTTACCCCGGGCGCGAAACTCAAGGGCAAAATCACCAACATCACCGATTACGGTGCGTTTGTGGAGCTGGATAACGGCGTCGAGGGCCTCGTGCACGTGTCCGAAATGAGCTGGACGAAGAAAAACGTTCACCCGAGCAAGCTGGTGCAGCCGGGCCAGGAAGTCGAAGTGCAAGTGCTGGATGTGGATGCAAACAAGCACCGCATTTCCTTGGGCATGAAGCAGTGCATCGACAACCCGTGGAACAGCTTTGCCGATACTTTCCATGAAGGCGATGTGGTGGAAGGCGAAGTGCGCAACATTACGGATTTCGGTCTGTTTGTTGGCCTCGCGGGCGAGATTGACGGCCTCGTGCACCACAGCGATATCAGCTGGGAGCAGCCGGGCGAAGAAGCCATTAAAGCCTACAAAAAAGGCGATAAGGTGCAGGCGCGCATTCTCGTCATCGATATCGAGAAAGAGCGCATCAGCCTAGGCATCAAGCAGCTCAGCGAAAGCCCGACCGGCGACGCGGGCCTGCCGTCCGTGCCGTTCCGCAAGGGCGAAGTGGTCACCTGTAAGGTCACCGCGGTCGAGAAAGACGGGATCGAGGTGGAGCTGGCCGAGGGGTATAAGTCCCTCATCAAGAAGGCCGATCTCAGCCGCGACCGCCAGGATCAACGCCCTGAGCGCTTCGCCGTGGGCGACCGCGTGGATGCGAAAGTCACCACCGTCGATCGCAAAACCGGCAAAGTCAGCGTCAGCATCAAGGTGCTGGAGATGGACGAGCACAAGCGTGCCATCGAGGAATATGGTTCGTCGGATTCCGGCGCCAGCCTCGGCGACATTCTCGGTGCGGCCATCCAACAGGCTTCGTCGGGCAAGAAAAAGTCCGGCAAGAAGGACGATGCCGAAGACGCAGCGTAAGCCACGCCTTCACCGACCAAATGAAGTGCGCTGGGGTTTCCCCAGCGCCTTTTTTGTGCGAACCGCAGACGCCTTTATCTCGGCC
>CAZUOS010000182.1:0-3926 GCA_964621415.1 uncultured Azospirillum sp. | reverse complement strand
CCACCGAAGACATGCGCTCGGTAATCCCGCGCTCCATGCGCAGCAGGCCGAGGCGGAACTGGTTCTCCATCAACTCGCCCACCGAGCGCACCCGGCGGTTGCCGAGATGGTCGATATCGTCGATTTCGCCCTTGCCGTCTTTGAGGTCGACGAGGGTTTTGATGGTGCCGATAATGTCTTCGTTCGTCAGCACGCCCACTTCTTCCTTGTGCGAAAGGCCGAGGCGCGCGTTCATTTTCACGCGGCCCACTTCCGAGAGGTCATAGCGCTCGTTCTCGAAGAACAGCGACTTGAACAGCGCATCGGCCGCTTCCGGCGTCGTCGGCTCGCCCGGACGCATCACACGGTAAATATCGATCAGCGCATCGTCCTTGGTCATATTCTTATCGGCCGCAAGCGTGTTGCGGATGTAAGCACCCACGTTCACATGGTCGATGTTGAGCACCGGAATATCGCTCACGCCCGCGTCATCCAGCGTTTTGATGAGAGCTTTAGTCAGCTCGTCACCCGCTTCGGCGTAAATCTCACCGGTCTTTTTATTGATGAGGTCGGACGCGATGTAGGAACCGAGGATGAACTCCTCCGGCACCAGAATCTCCTTGAGGCCGGATTCATCCAGCTTCTTGAGCGCGCGCGCAGTCAGTTTTGCACCATTTTCAGCAACGGTTTTGCCGGTTTTAGCATCGACGAGATCGAACGCCAGCTTCTGTCCTTTCCACGCATTCGCGTCGAACGCCGCCGTCCAGCCTTTTTTGGTGTTCTTGATGCTACGGGTCGCGTAGAACGTATTCAGGATCGCCTGGTTATCCATGCCAATCGCGCGCAGAATGGTCGTCGCCGGCAGCTTGCGGCGACGGTCGATGCGCACATGCACGATATCCTTCGCGTCGAACTCGAAATCGAGCCACGAGCCACGGTACGGAATAATGCGCGCGCTGTAGAGGAACTTGCCCGAGCTGTGGGTCTTGCCATGGTCATGGTCGAAGAACACACCGGGGCTACGGTGCATCTGGCTCACGATCACGCGTTCCGTGCCGTTGATGGTGAACGTCCCGTTCTCGGTCATGAGCGGAATGTCGCCCATGTAAACGTCTTGCTCTTTGATGTCCTTAATCTCGCGCGCGCCGGTATCGGCATCCACCAGCCACACAATGAGGCGCAGAGTCACGCGCAGCGGCGCCGCGAAGTTGATGCCGCGCTGACGGCACTCATCCACGTCGTATTTCGGGCGGTCGAACTCGTAACGCACATATTCGAGCGTCGCGGTATCGGCGAAATCCTTAATCGGAAACACGCTCTTGAATACGGCATTCAACCCGGTGTTCTTACGATCTTTCACCGGCACATACATTTGCAGAAACTGCTCGTAGCTGTTTTTCTGCACTTCGATCAGGTTCGGCAGGGTCGTGGCCGAAACCATGGTGCCGAAGCTTTTGCGAATCCGTTTGCGGGAGGTGAAGGAGTGGGTGAAAGCGGTTGCCGATTGAGCCATGAGTCCCTACCTTACGTTTCGCTGCGAGTTGCGGGATTTCCGCGATATCAATGCAGCCGATGAGCGTCTAAATCATTCGATCGTGAAGCGCGTTCTTGTTTTTATCCAAACGGCGCACGGGGCACTTCCACCCGGCCGCATGAGGCGCCACGCTCTAACGTGAGAAAGGAGCCCCGCGAAAACACGAGGCCCCTTACCCTGCATCAGGCATGTGCTGCCCGAAGTCGCACTACTTGAGTTCGACTTTCGCGCCAGCTGCTTCCAGCTGCTTCTTGAACTTCTCAGCGTCGTCTTTCGATACGCCTTCTTTCACGTTCTTCGGCGCGCCTTCCACGAGGTCTTTCGCTTCTTTCAGGCCGAGACCGGTGATCGCACGCACTTCTTTAATGACGTTGATCTTGTTGGCACCGCCATCCGCGAGAACCACCGTGAATTCGGTTTTCTCTTCCGCAGCAGCAGCCGCCGGAGCCGCACCTGCAGCCGCAACCGCAACCGGTGCAGCAGCCGAAACGCCCCATTTTTCTTCCAGAAGTTTGCTGAGTTCAGCGGCTTCCAGCACGCTGAGCGCCGAGAGCTGCTCAACGATATCGTTCAAGTTTGCCATGTTAGTCCCCTTTAGTTACTCAAAAATTGAAGTTAGTCTCCAGTCTCCAGTCGCCGGTCTCCAGTACTGTCGGCTGGAGACTGGTGACTAATCTTTACGCATCCTTCTTCGCATACGCTCCGAAGACCCGCGCCAACTGGCCAGCCGGCGCCTGAAGCACGCCTGCAATGCGAGTTGCGGGCGTTTGCAGCATAGCGATGATTTTCGCGCGCAATTCATCGAGGCTTGGCAGCGATGCCAGCTGATTAATTGCGGCCTTATCAAGAACCGTGTTGCCAAATGCGCCGCCGACCAGCACCAGTTTTTCGTTCTTCTTCGCGAACTCGCTCAAGGCTTTTGCCGCCGAAACCGGATCGTTGGCATACGCCACCGCCGTCGGCCCCTTGAAGAGATGGGCGATTTTATCGTAATTCGTATTCACCGCCGCACGCTTTGCCAGAAGGTTTTTCGTTACCTTAAAGCTCGCGCCCGCCGCACGCACTTTGCCGCGCAGATCGGTGATTTCCGCCACCGTCAGCCCCTTATAGTGAGCCACGAGTAGAATCTCTGCTTTGCCAAACTGCGCATTGGTCTCATCGACCCATTGCTGCTTGAGTGCACGTGATTTTGCCATAGTCCCCTCCCCTTAGGCCACTTGCGCCAACACATCCGCGAGATCGAGCGTGATGCCCGGCCCCATGGTGCTGGAGATGGAAATTTTCTTGATATAGGCACCCTTCACAGCTGCCGGCTTCGCACGGCTAACCGCCGCGATAAAGCTCAGCACGTTCTCGGTGATCGCTTTTTCGTCGAAGCTGATTTTGCCCACGCCCGCGTGCACAATCCCAGCCTTTTCGATCTTGAACTCAACCTGACCGGCCTTTGCTGCCTTCACTGCTTTCTCAACATCCGGCGTCACGGTGCCCAGCTTCGGGTTCGGCATCAGGCCACGCGGCCCGAGGATTTTCGCCACCTTGCCCACCGTCCCCATCATATCCAGGGTCGCGATGCACACATCGAAGTTCATTTCGCCTTTGCTGATGGCTTCCACCAACTCATCGGCACCCACAATGTCCGCTCCGGCTTTTTTTGCCACGTCCGCCTTGTCCGCTTTCGCAAACACGGCCACGCGCACGTTTTTACCCAAGCCATGCGGCATCGGCACCACGCCACGCACCATTTGGTCCGACTGCGTCGCATCCACCCCAAGATTGATCGAGACATCAATGGTCTGATCGAACTTGGTTTTGCCCTCTTTCAGCAGCGCCGTCGCCTCTTTCAGCGTGTAAGCTCTTGCCTTATCGACCTTGGCAGCGGCCGCTTTGTAACGTTTACCAGCCATTACGCAGCCTCCTCAACTTTAATGCCCATCGACACCGCCGAACCCGCAATCATCCGGCAGGCCGCGTCGATATCGTGCGCGTTCATATCTTGCATTTTCGCTTTGGCGATCTCTTTGATCTGCGCCATGGTCACTTTACCCACGATTTCTTTCCCCGTGGTACCCGTGCCTTTCTCAATCCCCGCCGCTTTCAGCAGGAAGTAGCTCACCGGCGGCTGCTTCATGATAAAGGTGAAGCTGCGATCTTTATACGCAGTGATAACGACCGGGATCGGCATGCCCGGCTCGAGCTTCTGCGTTGCAGCATTGAACTGCTTACAGAACTCCATGATGTTCAAACCGGCCTGACCCAGCGCCGGTCCAATCGGCGGGGCGGGGTTGGCTTTGCCTGCAGGGATCTGCAGCTTAATATAGCCCGTAATTTCCTTAGCCATTTCGGCATCCTTTCCGTATCGAGGCCGCGGCACATCGCTGCGCAGCGCCCCTTATTGGTGTGCCTGACCCGCAAA
>CAZUOS010000181.1:0-3944 GCA_964621415.1 uncultured Azospirillum sp. | reverse complement strand
CGGGCAGAGCCTGAAACAATCGCTGCTTTAAGCTCTGCCTGTTTCGGGAGATCCCGGGACAAGCCCGGGATGACGATTCACCCTCAAGCCCTTCGGTTGCTCGACCGCCTGAGGTTATAACCCACGATAGGAGTTATGGAAGTAAAAAAAGGGGGGCGCTCGGCCCCCCTTCGTGATTTAGCGGCTGTAGAACTCGACCACGAGGTTCGGTTCCATCTTCACCGGATAGGGCACGTCCGAAAGTTTCGGCATGCGGCTGAAGGTCGCTTTCACTTCCTTCGCGTCCATGTCGATATACTCTGGCACATCACGCTCCGGCGATGCTTGCGCCTCAAGCACGAGGGCGAGCTGCTTCGACTTTTCCTTCACCTCGATCACATCGCCCGCTTTCACGTGGTAGCTCGGGATGTTGACGCGACGGCCATTCACCTTAATGTGGCCGTGGTTCACGAACTGACGCGCCGCGAACACCGACGGCACCACGCACATGCGATACACCACCGCATCCAGGCGCGACTCGAGCAGCGCAATCAAGTTCTCCGAGCTATCGCCCTTCTGGCGGCGCGCTTCGTCATACAGCTTGCGGAATTGCTTCTCGGTGAGGTTGCCGTAATAGGCTTTCAGCTTTTGTTTGGCTTGCAGCTGCGTCCCGTAATCCGACAGCTTCTTTTTGCCTTTGCTGGCCGCGCCGTGCTGGCCCGGGGCATAGTTGCGGCGGTTCACAGGATCCTTCGCGCGGCCCCAGAGGGACTCGCCCAAACGGCGGGAAATCTTATACTTCACGGCATGGCGTTTGCTCATGACCTTACTCCTTCTCAACGTGATAGCGCCCCACTGCGGTACGCTATGAACCTATCCTCAAGATAGGTTTCAGGTTCCAAGGCCTGGTTTCAGTGCGTTATTTCCTGAAACCTGGCACCCGGAACCCGGAACCTGACAAACCCTTCAAGGCGAGGAGGATATGCGCTCGGCCCCCAAAGGAGGGCGGAACATAGCGAGGAATGGCCGGGAGTCAAGCAGAAATCGTGGGGGAAGCCGCAATGTCATCGCCCGCCACATTATTGAAACTTCACATAAAATACAATCCCTTATAAAAACACAACCGCTCTATCGTCGCGCTTGCATCTTGGGGCACAATCGGCCATGGTGTGCGCCTAAAACCAACAAAAACCGCAGGGAGCTATCGCCATGACCGCATCACGCACCGCCACCGACCATCTCGACGCCCCGCGCGGCCGGGTCTATGAAAACATCCTCGAAACCGTGGGCCACACGCCGCTGGTGCGCTTAAACCGCATCGCCGCCGAAGCGGGCGCGAAGGCCACCATCTATGCGAAGCTCGAGTTTTTTAACCCGCTCTCCTCGGTGAAGGACCGCATCGCCCTATCCATGATCGAGGCGGCCGAAAAATCCGGTGCGCTCGGGCCAGATTCGGTTCTGGTGGAGCCGACCTCGGGCAATACCGGCATTGCGCTTGCGTTTGTGTGCGCGGCGAAGGGCTATAAGCTTATCCTCACCATGCCGGAATCCATGTCGCTCGAGCGGCGGAAAATGCTCAAGCTGCTCGGTGCCGAGCTGGAGCTGACCCCCGCGCCCAAAGGCATGCGCGGCGCCATCGAAAAAGCCGAGGAAATCGTCGCCAGCAACCCCAAGGCGCTGATGCTGCAACAATTCAAAAACGCCGCGAACCCGGCCATTCACGTCGCCACCACGGCGGAGGAAGTCTGGGCAGATACGGCGGGTAGCGTGGATGTGTTCATCGCCGGGGTCGGCACCGGCGGCACCATCACCGGCGTCGGCAGCGTGCTGAAGCAGAAGAAGCCCAGCGTGAAGATCATCGCCGTGGAACCGGCGGATTCGCCCGTGCTCTCGGGCGGCAACCCCGGCCCGCACAAGATTCAGGGCATCGGCGCGGGCTTCGTGCCGGATATTCTAAGCCGCGAGGTGATCGACGAAATCATCCCCGTCAGCAACGCCACCGCCTTCGCCACCGCCCGCCAGCTCGCCGTGCTCGATGGCATTCCGGCAGGCATCTCCTCGGGCGCCACGGTCGCTGCCGCGCTGGAAGTCGCCAAGCGCGAGGACATGGCCGGCAAAACCATCGTCGTCATCGTCGCCTCGACGGCGGAACGCTATATCTCCACAGATTTATTCGCGGAGGTGTGAGCAAGAAATCGTCATTGCGAGCGAAAGCGTTGCAATGACGTTCCCCGACCCCTGACCACTGACCCCTGCCATGCACCTGTTCCACTATCGCGGCAAATACCCCAATTTCGGCGATGAGCTGAACCAGTGGATGTGGCCAAAAATCCTGCCCGGATTTTTTGATAATTCGCCGCGCACCACCTTCGTGGGCACCGGCTCCACCATTGGCGAGGTGCCAGAAATTGCCGAGCGGGTGATTGTGTGTGGTGCAGGCTATGTGCCGCATTATCACCAACAAACACCCAACGTATTGAACGAACGTTGGGACATGGTGTTCGTGCGCGGCCCCCGCACTGCCGCCCGCCTTGGCCTGCCGTTTGAACGCGCGCTAGGCGATTCCGGCATCCTGGTGCGCGAGCTGGTGAGCCACCGTCCGCGCACCCCGAAAGGCATCGCCTTCATCCCCCATTGGGAGAGCATGGAGCGCGGCAACTGGGAAGAAGCCTGCGCCCTCGCCGGCATCCGCCTCATCGACCCCCGCCTGCCGGTGATCAAGGTGATGGAGGCGCTGCAGGAATCCACGCTGGTGATTGCCGAAGCCATGCATGGCGCGATTGTGGCCGACGCGCTGCGCGTGCCGTGGCTGCCGGTGTTACCGCTCAACATCGTGCACCGCGAAAAATGGCTGGATTGGGCCGAAGCGTTCGGCATCTCGCTCGACCCCAAGCGTCTCTGGCCTTCGGGGCTCGAGGAAGTGAGCCTCGCGGGTTTACGCCAGAGTCTCGCCGATGCGAAACAGCTCCCCTTGCTGCCCGAGGCCACGGCGGAGAGCAGCGAAAGCTTCAGCCCCAGCACGCCTGGCCGGATGGCGCGCGCCAAACGATACCTGAAGCAAACCACCCTCGCGCCGCATATCGAGCGTCAGCTGGTGGAACTGGCCGCCCTGCGGCTCGATAAATTATCGCGCGTGACGGGGCAACTCAGCGAGGAATCGCGGCTGAATCAGGCAACGGAGCGGATGCTCGAGGCGCTGGAGGGGATGCGTAAGCGCTACGCGCGCGCGCCAGAATGGCAAAGAACAGCCATGGCCCAAGCCCAAACGGGCTGATGATAAAATCCACCTCCACCGGCGAGCGCAGCAGAAACATCAGTGCCAGCGCCAGCATCAACAGCGGCAGGCCACGACAATGACGCGCCGCGCGCTTCGCCGCCACCCACAGCGTGGCGAGCATCAGCAGCAGCAGGGAGCACACGCCGACAATACCCAGATCGACCAGGCACTGCACATAGGCGCTGTGGAAATGGAATCCCTTGCGATCCTCGATATGAAACATTTCCCAATAGCTTTCCGCGAGCGGATTCCCCTGCACCCAGAAAGCCGCATAGCCATGCCCCAGCCACGGATGCTCCAGCGCATAGCGCACGCCTTGCTGCCACAGATAGGTGCGGCCAGTCAGCGTCGCGTCCTTGCCCATCAGGCTGAGGAGCAGCGCATCGCCACCAGCGAGCGCAAAAGCAATCACAAACGCGACACCGAGCGAGAGTAAAATCACCAGCAGCGGCGCACGGAGAGATTTCGGCATCGCCACCACGGCGTTGAACACCACCAGCGCCAGCAGCGTCAGAAGCAGCGTCAGCACCGAAGTGCCGGAATGGGCAAGCCACAAGCTCGCCGCACTGAGCGCCAGCAGGGGCAGCACCAACCAGCTTTGGCGCACGCCCTTCACCTCTGGCCGCCAAAGGCCGAGGAGACCCGCGAGTATCCCGGTTTCGGCAAACAGCCCGACCACATTTTTCGA
>CAZUOS010000180.1:0-3950 GCA_964621415.1 uncultured Azospirillum sp. | reverse complement strand
ATCACCATCGCCGTTGCCCGCGCAAGGGCTAAACGCGCGGCGGTGAGGGCGGGCTCGTCGGCCTGCACCATGCGGATTTCGGCGTCCTTGCTGCCGACATTCCACAGGCCATGGAACGCCGCCGCCACTTCCTGCAAATAATAAATCACCCGATGCGGCTCGTGCGCCAGCGCCGCCTGCTCGATGAGGCGCGGATACGCAGCGAGTTGCCGAATCAGCGCCAGCTCCGCCGGGTGCGACAGCAGCGTCATATCCACCAGGTGGTGCGTGTGCGCGGCGTGGAAGGCCTCGGCCACATATTCGCGCGCCAGGCGCAGCACCGACTTCGCCCGCGCATGGGCATAATGCACATAAAACACCGGGTTGTCTTTCGATTGCTCCTTCACCTTCGCCAGGTCGAAATCCATATCGGCGTTGGTTTTGCGCATCAGCATCACGAAGCGGAGGATATCCCTGCCCACTTCATCCAGCACGTCGCGCGCGGTGACGAAATTGCCGGCGCGTTTGCTCATGCGTACTGGCTCGCCGTTTTTGGTGAGGTGCACCAGCTGGCAGAGCTTGATATCCACCGTAACCCTCTGATCCGAAAGCGCGGCGGCGCTTGCTTCCATGCGCTTGACGTAGCCGCCATGGTCGGCCCCGAACATGTAGATGAGGGTCTCGAACCCGCGCGCCACCTTGTCCATGGTGTAGGCGAGGTCGCCCGCGAAACAGGTGTAGCTGCCATCGGCCTTGGCGATGGTGCGGTCGGCGTCGTCGCCAAACGCGGTGGAGCGGAACAGCAGCTGCTCCTGAGGCTCCCAATCCTCGACCTTTTCGCCCTTCGGCGGCTCGAGCACCCCGCGATAGACATAGCCCTTGGCGGTAAGTTTGCTGATGGCTTCCTCGATTTTGCCGTCTTGCCGCAATTGCGCTTCGGAGGTGAAGACATCGTGATGGATTCCCATATCCGCGAGGTCGGATTTAATCAGCTCCAGCATCGCGCCGATGGCGATGGTTTTGGCTTTCTCGATCTGCTGGGCTTCGCTCTCGCGCAGCAGCTCGCGGCCATAGATGGCGCGCAGTGCCTCGCCCACGGTTTTGAGGTAGTCGCCGGGGTAGAGGCCCGCCGGAATCTCGCCGATTTCTTCGCCCAGCGCCTCGCGGTAACGCAGCAGCGCCGAGCGCGCCAGCACCTCCACCTGCGCGCCCGCGTCGTTGATGTAGTATTCCTTGGTGACGTTATAGCCCGCCTTCATCAGCAGCGTGGCAAGCGCATCGCCATACACCGCGCCGCGCGTGTGGCCGATATGCAGCGGCCCCGTGGGGTTCGCCGAGACATATTCCACGTTGATGCGTTTGCCCGCCCCCAGGCGCGAATTACCAAAGCTGTTACCGTTCTCGAGAATCGCCGGAATCACCGCCTGCCAGGCGGCGGGGCGCAAACGCAGGTTGATGAACCCCGGCCCTGCCACTTCCACGCTCGCCACATCCGGCGCGGCTTGCAGCTTCTCGGCAATGCGCATGGCCATGTCGCGCGGGCGCTCGCCCACTTGGCCTGCCAGCACCATCGCGGCGTTGGTGGAGAGATCGCCATGCGAGGGGTCACGCGGCGGCTCGAGCGTGATGGCGGCGGTCGAAAGTCCCGGCGGCACCACGGCTTCCACCGCGGCCAGCACATGGGATCGATAGGTTTCAAAGAGATTCATGGGGGGCTCCGTTCGCGGCTGTTCTAGAACGAACCGGCGGGGCAAGTCACGCGGAAAAGTCTTTCCCCTTACCACCCATCCGGTTCTTGGCATCGCTCTATTTTCTAGCGCACGCGGACATCCAGCAAAAATAAAATATGGGATGCCGAGTCGCTTGGTTTTTTAACGGCTTGTCAAACCATTTTGCAATCAATGCGTAGAAACAGGCACTCCGTCATTGCGAGCGGAAGCGAAGCAATGACGCTCCTTTTATCTACCGAGACCGCTCTAAAACAGATTCTTCACCGCACCGGTGATGCCTTCGAGCGGGTCGGCCTTGTGGCCGAGGCCGCAGGCGGGGGTGGCGTTGGGTTTCAGCTTGCACCAGCTGCCGCCGCCATTGTCGCAGGCGGTGCCGCTGAGGGTCTGCTGAATGCGGTGCACCTTCAGCACTTCGGTGAACTTACGGCATGTGTCGCCCACGTTATTCTGAAAGCGGTTCAGCGGGCGGATCGAGCCCTGGATATTATAATACGCCCAGTTATTGGCCTCGCCATCGGCCGAACTGCCCATCACCTGATAGAAAATCGCGCTGTAATACTGGCGCTCGCTCGCGCTCATGGTTTGATAGAGGTCGGTGGCGAAGGCGCTGTCGCCGTCCTCCTCTTTCGCCACCGGCTCGACCCTCTGGCCTTGCTCTTTCGTGGGTGCGGGGGCTGGCTTCAGGGTGTCAAGCGACTGCGGCTCACGCTTAATGGCGAGGTAGAGCACCAGCACCACCCCAACAATGAGGAAGAACTTCAGGTTCTTGACAACGATTTTGAGGGGCAGCAGGAAGATTTTGGTCGAGATTCCTAGCAGACCAAACGCCATGCCAATCAGCGTGAAAGGCAGAAAAATCAGCCGAAAAAACATGGTAAAAAGGAACATGCGTTCAGCGTCGCAGATTCAGCGGCCAGAGGCAAGGTGGATTTGGGGGAGCGATGCAAGGCTTCCAGAGCCTGTAGCTCCCCCCTTGCGGGGGAGCTACAGGCTCTGGAAGCCGCGCCTTACACGCGCGCCCGATAAACCCCTACTTCGCCGCAGCGAGGTTGCGCTTCTGCATCGCAGCGATGACGGCCTTCACCCCACCAGTCGAAGCCAGCGAAGCAAACTCCGAGCGTTGGCTGCTGAGCAGGCTCACGCCCTCGACCGTGATGTCGTGCACTTTGCACTTCCCGCCCGCGTCATCAATGAGATAGTCGACATGCACATCCTCATCGCCCTTGTTCTCGACGATGGTTTTCACCTGATACTTGCCCGAACCCTGGTTCGATGCACCGAAGGATACGACCTTAATCGCATCGACATTCATGCCGTTTTCGTCCTTGAACTTCGAGACATACGTATTCGTGATGTAATCCCGGTACGCTTCGAGAAAGGCTTTCTTCTCCTCGTCGCTGGCGCTGCGCCAGTATTGGCCCAGCACGAACTTGCCGATCCAGTCCGTATCCACCGCCTGACCGAAAATCACAGAGAGCTGCTCACGCTTTTTCGCCTCGGCCGTGCCGGTATCGTGGAAGACCTTCAGCACACCGCCGATGGTGCTTTCTGCAAAGCTGTGGCACGGCTCGCCCTCAGCCGCCATGGCGTGAAGGGAAAACAGGCTGGTGGTTACCAGCACGAGAAAACGACGCATGGGATACTCCTATCGAAAGGCTTGATGCTGGAGATACGCCGCGCGGGTGGCCGCATACGGATCCAGCGATTGATAATAGAACTGATCGATCAGCGCATCTTCCTGATCGCGGGTATTGATGCCATCGGCCACTTCTTGGGCGATAGATTGCGGCCTGGTCAGCACCATGCCGACGGGGTCGGTGAACCAATCTACCACTTTGCCAACCGTGCCACGCACGCTCGAGGGGCCAACGACCGGCAGCACCAGATACGGCCCCTCCCCTACCCCATAGCTGGCCAGCGTTTTGCCAAAGTTCTGCTCGTTATATTTCAGGCCGTTTTCTCCGGCGAAATCGCGCAGGCCCGCAAAGCCAAACGTGGTGTTGAGGATGAAGCGCCACAACGAGGTGCCCGCCGCCTGAATATCGCCCTGCAGCGTGCTGTTGAGCACATTCGCCGGTTCGCCAAGGTTGGTGAGGAAATTGTCCACCATGCCGCGCCCGGTCTCCGGCACTTCGTGGTAGGCATGCGCCACCGGGCCCATCACATAGGTATCGGCCACCAGGTTGAACTCGAAGATGCCCTGGTTCAGCAATGAATCAGGGCATCTTCTTTCTCATCGAC
>CAZUOS010000179.1:0-3985 GCA_964621415.1 uncultured Azospirillum sp. | reverse complement strand
TCTTTGTCGCCGTCGGCTATCAGGAGCTCAACGCGCTGCGCGTACGCAAGTGCGCGCAGGCGCGCGCCAAGGGGTACCGCCTGGCGAGCTATGTCAGCCCGCGTGCCGATCAGGGTCCGTGGCTCGATCTGGGCGACAACTGCCTGATTCTGGACGGCGTCGGAATTCAGCCCGGGGTCCGCCTGGGGAACAATGTCTTCGTCTGGAACAACACGCTGATTGGCCACCATTCGGTCGTGCATGACGACTGCTGGCTCGCTGCCGGCGCGACGCTCGGCGGTTGTGCGGTGGTCGGCGAGCGTTGTTTCGTCGGTCTGAACGCGACGATCGGCGGCGAACTGACGATCGGCGCCGATTCGTTTCTCGGAGCCGCCGTTCTCATCCTGAAGAACGCCCCGCCGCGCAGCGTCTTCATCGCCGGCGCGACTGAGAAGTTCCGTCTGGAGAGTGACGCATTTCTGCGCATGTCGCGCATGCCTGCGCTCGCGCGCGCGGCGAAAGGCTGAGCCGGCATGCTCCGCTGGAGAAAGCTCGGCCGCCTGTTCAACCCGGCGCACAGCCGGCCGTGGCCGTGGATGCAGGAGTTCGCGCAGTGTCCGACGCCCTTCGTCCTCAATGACGATGTGCTGCGCGTCTATTTCGCCTGTCGCCCGCGACGCGGGGCCGACCGGCAATACGTGTCGCATCCCGCCTACGTCGACCTGGCGCGCGACGACCTCACGCGTATCGTGCGCGTCGCGCAGACGCCGTTGCTGCCGGGCGGCGATTCGGGGACCTTCGACGAATTCGGCGCCATGCCTGGCAGCGTGCTGCGCGAGGGAAGCGATGTCTACCTCTATTACACGGGCTGGACGCGCATGCAGTCTGTGCCCTATACGCTGGCCATCGGTCTGGCAGTCAGCCGGGACGGGGGCGAAACCTTCTTCCGGGCCGGCCCCGGTCCAGTCCTCGGCCTGTCGCTCGACGAGCCGTATTTCGTTACCGGCCCGGTCGTTCGCATCGTCGACGACCAGTGGATCATGTGGTATCTGAGCTGCCGCAGGTGGCTGTTCGACGGCGGACAGCCGGAGCCCGTCTATCAGATCGCGCGCGCGGGGTCGAGCGACGGAATCCACTGGCAGCGCGAAAGCGCGGCGGTCATGCCGCTGCTTTCGGAAAACGAATGCCAGGACATTCTGGCGCCATTCTTTTTCGCCGGGAAATGGCATGCGATCTTCGCCTGGCGTCAGCCGTCGGCTTTTCTCGGCGGCTATCGCCTCGGCTACGCCTGGTCGACCGATCTGACGACCTGGCAGCGCGACGATTCGGCGGTCGGCATCGAGCTTTCGGCGGACGGCTGGGACTCGCAGATGATGTGCTACCCGCAGGTGATCGAAGTCGATGGGCGGATTCTGATGTTCTATTGCGGCAACGACTTCGGGCGTGAGGGCTTCGGCGTTGCCGAACTCGTCGCCGACGCGCCACCGGTCGGCGGCGAACGGCGTTTGCGTTGAAGCTCCTCGACCAGATCGTCGAAGTCAAGAACGAACAGCGCGCCCGGCTTGCCCGGCTGCGCGCTTCGCACAAGCCGAAGATTCTCTACGGCGCCGGCGTCTATGCCTACGTTCTCAAGCGTCTGCTCGACGCCGAGCACATTGCGCTGAGCGCGGTGATGGTCGACGCCGCGTATCGACCGGAGCGCCCGTTTCTCGGCTTTACGCCTCTCATCACCGAAGAGAGCGCCGACCTGCTGCGCACCAGCCAGGTCATCGTCGGTGTCGTCAATTACCCGCCGGTGGTCGACAAGCTGCGCCGCCTCGGCGCCGGCGAAATCCATGTCATCGATGTGCCGGACTATTTGAACCTGCCGCATCCGTTCATGGATCTGGAATTCGTTCGCGCGCACGCCGAGTCGTTCGAAAGGGCGGCTTCGCTGTTGGCCGACGATCTGTCGCGCGCTACGTACGCAGCCCTGATCAACTGCAAGATCAACGAAGACCTGGCTTTTCTCCAGCCTCATGTGCGGCTGGACAAGCTCTATTTCCCGCAAGGCGAGTTTCACCTGGACGACGACGAAGTGCTGCTCGATGTCGGTGCTTTTACCGGTGACACGGTGCGCGAATTCCACCATTTGCGCGGCGGCCGCTACGCGCGGATCATCGCGCTCGAGCCGGACGAAGACAATTTCGCGCAACTTCTGGCGACGATCGCCGAGCTTGGTCTGGACAAGGTTGTCGCCTTGCAGGTCGGCGCCTGGGACGAGACGACGACGTTACGTTTCGTCGGCAAGGAAATGCATATCGACAATCAGATCGCCGCCGACGGTGAAAAGCGGATCGCGGTCGAGCCGATCGACGCGCTGCTCGCCCGACTGAACGTGCGCGTCAGTCTGCTCAAGTTGGACATCAACGGCGCCGAGTACCGCGCGCTGTGCGGCGCCAGCGAGACGATCCGGCGCGACCGACCGCGCATCGCCGTTCGCCTGCACACGCGCGAGGACCTCTTCCGCCTGCCCATCCTGCTCAATCGCCTGCTTCCCGAGGCCAGGCTCTACGTGCGCCAACGCAACTTCATGTCGATGATGGCGGTTCTTTACGCCGTTATCGAGCCGCCTGCCGGCGTTTGAGCTGGGGTCCGTGCCACGTTCGTTGCGCGGCGTCCGCTGCGTGCTGGTGGCAAGACGCTGGGTAGCCGCCAAGCCGGTCCTCAGTCGAGAATGGCCACGCCGAAGCCGTGGCGTCCGAAGTCGTTGCCGTTGTAGAGCAGGTAGACGGCGTCGTCGCAAGCGAAGACGTTCGGGTAGCAGAGCATTTCAGAATCCCAGCCGTCTGCACTTCGCTCCAGCCGCATCTCGTCGTCGTCGCGCGTCCACATCAGCAGGTCGTCTGAATGGGCGTGTCCGAGGCGATAGGCGCGCGCGCGATTGTGTCGGAAGTCGTGGCATTCGCGGTAGCAGAAGAACATGTGATGCCGCCCGGCAAGCTCGATCACCGTCGGCATCGCCTGGCACTCGTCGGCGCCGAGCCGCGTGCTGACGATCTGCCGGCCGTCGTCCTTCGCCCAGCGCACGCCATCAGGCGATTGCGCGTGGCCGATCTTGTAGATTCGGTCGATTGTCGGCGAAGCGCCTGAGCGCTGCCAGCCAGCGCCGAAGATGTACCACATGTGGAAGACATCGTTGACCACGCGCACGCACGGATCGGCGATCAGGCAGGGTTCATGCAGGCTTGCGGCGAGCCGCGGGCCGCGCCCGACGCGCTGAAAGGTGAGGCCCTGATCGCGGCTGACGGCGAGCCCGATCGCGCTGTCGACGGGCACCGAGACGCGACGATTGACGCCACAGACATAGCCATAAAGCAGAGCGCCGTGCCGCAGAACGTGCAGCGGAAAGATTCCGTGTTCGTCGAAGCAGCCGGGCCGACCGAGCGGGATGACCGTGTGCCCGGCAACGGCAAGAATCTCGAAGCTGTGCTTCGCGACATCGACGAAGGCCACGTGGCTCAGATAGTTGCCGCCGCCGGCCGGATCCCGGCAGCGGGTCGAAAAATAGATCCGGACGAAATCGGTGAAGACGACCGCCTGCGGCGCCTGCGCGAACTCGCGGCAGCCGTTGGCCAGGCGGAAATCGCGTGGATCGAAAATCCGCCTGAGCTTGCGCCATTGCCTTGCGCGCATGCTCATCTCAGGCGCTCGCCCGCCGCTCGCTCGCTGTGTGTCGGGTGCGCAACGCTGGCTTCATAGGAGTTCGTAGTCCTGCGCCAGTTGCCGGCGGACATCGGCCAGCGGGTTGAACATCATGACATCGACGATCGACAGTGCGGGAACGAAGTCGTTGCGCCTTTGCGCGTAAGCCGACGGACGCGCCTGGAGAAACTTCAGCTCGATGCCGTTGGCGGAGAAGCAATCGCGCGAGTACAGGCCGAGCCCGCCGATCGGATTGACGTAGCGGCTCGCCGCAAGCTGGTGACAGAGCGCCAGCACCTTGTCCTGTCCGTGCAGACGGTGG
>CAZUOS010000178.1:2480-3992 GCA_964621415.1 uncultured Azospirillum sp. | reverse complement strand
GGCGGGCGGGACATAAAACCTCGTGGCTTTCGAGGCGCGAGAGTGCTATGGTGCGGGCCGAGAGTCAAGGCCTCCGTCATTGCGAGCGGAGCGAAGCAATCCAGCGAAGCGCTCATGCTGGATTGCTTCGCTCCGCTCGCAATGACGCGCCGCTCCCATTCCCCTGGAGCCTTATATGCCCCTTATCCTCCTCTCCATCGTCTGTGCGGCGCTCTCGATCGTGGTGTTCGTGCTTTTCCGCGCGAAAGCGGCGGCGGAGAAGGCACGGGAAGCCATGCGCGAAAAGCTTGGAGCCGCGCAAATGAACGAGGCCCTCGCCACGCAGAAAGTTGAGGCGATGGAGCAGCGCCTTGCTGATTTTGAGGCGCTCAAGACCCAGTTCGAGCAATATGCCAAGGCTGCCGCGCTCGAGACCGGGACGCAGCTTTCGAACAAGCTGATGGCCGACCATGTGCGGGCGCGCGAGGAAACGCACAAGCAGTTCGAGCAATTCACCAAGCTGGCGAGCGAGCAGCTGCTTGCCAAGCAGCAGGAGCTGGCGGTGAGCCTGAGCGCCGTGCAGGGGCAGATGCAGGATTCGCGCGCGCAGCTCGCCACCCTCGTGCGGGCGATGCAGAACCCGATCGGCGCCGGGGCCGAGGGCGAGCTGGTGATGGGCAATATCCTCGAGCGGCACGGCTTCACGCCGGGAGTGGATTACGAGCTGCAGGTGCATCTCGCGGGCGAGGACGGCAATCTGCGGCCGGATTGCGTGATCTATCTGCCGCATCACCACGCGGTGATTATCGATTCCAAGGCTAGCCAGCATATCTATGCGCTGTTCCGCGCCGAGGGCACGCCGGAATATGACGCCGCCTTCCATGAGGTGCAGGTGACGATGCGCGCGCACGCCAAGGCGCTTGCTAGCAAGGCCTATCAGGAGCAGTTTCGGAAACTGAAAACGCGCGGCGGCGAGGCGATCACCCGCACCACGCTGGTGATGTTTATTCCGAACGACGAGGTGGTGACGCGCCTCGCGCATAAGGACCCGAACCTGATGCAGTTCATGCGCGAGCACGATATTCTGCTCGCCGGGCCGACGACACTTTCGGGCCTGTTCCTCACCGCGCGGGCGCTGATCCGCGAAGCGCGGCAGATCGACGAGCAGCACGCGATCCTTGAACTGACCAGCGAGCTGATGACCGACCTCATCACTGCGCTCGGCTATGCCGAGGATGTGATGAAAGGCATCCGTGGTAGTGCGGCGGCGTATGACAAGTTTGCCGCAAGCCTCAACCGTGGGGTGATGGCGCGGCTGAAACGGCTCGTCGCCAAGGGGATTAAACCGGCGCGCAACAAGCCGCTGCCCGCTGCCCTGCCGCGCTATGAAATCACCCGCCGCGAGGAAGCCGCCGTGGGGGATGGCGAGGAAGCGACGGGCTCCGAGATCCTCAAGCTCGCGAGCGATGCGGCAGCGTAAGGGGGGTAGGGTAGCCTCATGAGAAAACGTAGCAGAAGAATCGTCATCCCGGC
>CAZUOS010000178.1:0-2380 GCA_964621415.1 uncultured Azospirillum sp. | reverse complement strand
ATCCCGGCACAAGGCCGGGATGACGATTCTTCTGCGGCGCCTTCCTGCTTCCCGTCTTTATGAGGCGGCTCTCTGTACCACTCCTTAAATCTGCTTCCCATTCGTGCGGGAATCGGTTACTTCGCGCGCTCTATTGGAGAGCGATTATGGGTTTCAATTGCGGGATTGTGGGTTTGCCGAATGTCGGGAAATCGACCTTGTTCAATGCGTTGCTGAGCCAGCAGGCAGCAGAGGCGGCGAATTATCCGTTCTGCACGATTGAGCCGAACGTGGGCCGCATCGCGGTGCCGGATGCGCGGCAGGAGCAGCTCGCGACCATTGCGGGCTCGGCGACGGTGATTCCCAACCAGCTCGAGTTTGTGGATATTGCGGGCCTCGTGCGTGGCGCGAGCAAAGGGGAGGGCTTAGGCAATAAGTTCCTCGCCCATATTCGCGAGGTGGACGCGGTGATGTATGTGCTGCGCTGCTTCGAGGATGGCGATATCACCCATGTCGAGGGTACGGTGGACCCCTTGCGCGATGCGGAAATCATCGAGCTGGAGCTGGCAATTGCGGATTTGGAGAGCCTCGAGAAACGGGTGGAGGCGAACGCCAAAAAAGCCAAAGGCGGCGATAAAGAAGCGGCGGCGCTGCTCGCTATTGCCGAGCCGCTGCTGGCGCTGCTGCGCGAGGGCAAACCGGCGCGGCTCTATAAGCCTGCCGACCGCGAGGAAGCCAAGCGCATCAAGGCCCTGCAATTACTGACGAGCAAGCCGGTGATGTATATTCTGAACGTGGAGGAAGGCAGCGCCGCGACCGGCAACGCGCTCTCCGCTCAGGCGATGGCGATGGCGCAGGAAAAACATGCCGATGCGGTGATTATCTCGGCCAAGATCGAGGCGGAAATGGCAGGCCTCAGCGACGCAGAAAAGCAGGAGTTTTTGGCCGATTTAGGCCTGAAGGAGACGGGCCTCGCGAGCATTGTGCGCACGGGATTCAAGCTGCTGGATATCCTCACCTTCTTCACTGTTGGGCCGAAGGAATGCCGCGCCTGGACGGTGCGTCGCGGCGCGACGGCGCCGGAGGCCGCGGGCGTCATCCATACCGATTTCGAGAAAGGCTTCATCCGCGCCGAAACCATTGCGTGCGCCGACTACCTCGCCCTCGGCGGTGAACAGGCCTGCAAGGAAGCGGGTAAGCTCCGCCTCGAGGGCAAGGAGTACCTTGTGCAGGACGGCGATGTGTTCCATTTCCGGTTTAATGTGTAGGGTTGACGCGCGTCATTTATGTGCGTATAGTATGCGCATGAAAAATGTGCATTCATCCCCCGCAAAAACGCGGCCTGTGAACGTGACCCTGCCCGCGGATGCGGTGGCAGAGGCGAAGGCCTATGGGCTGAATGTTTCGGAGATTTCTCGCCATGCGTTGATGGCTGCGTTGCGTGAGGAGCGCCGCCGCCGCTATATCGAGGAAAACAAGGAAGCGATTGCAGAGTATAATGCCTGGATCGAGCAGCATGGCATGCTGATTACGCCCATGTGGATGCGGGACGATGTCGCGTTTTGATCTCTATTCGGGCAGTGGTTCGATTGATTATTATCTCGACGTGCAGGCGACGTTTCATGCGCACCTCGCGACACGGGTGGTGGTGCCGATTATTGCGGCTGGGCGCGTGAAAAATCCGACGCGAGGGCTGCATGTGGCGCTGACCATTCACGGCGCGGATTATTATCTCGTGACGCCCATGCTTGCGGCGGTTCCGGCGCGTTCGCTCGGTAAACCGATCGATAATCTGGAAAGCCAATCCTATACCATCACCGCGGCGATCGATTTTCTGCTGCAGGGGTTTTGAAAATGTCATGAGATTGTCACGCTAGGACGGATGGATTGTGATACATAGGGGGTCGTTTACACATACGGAGAGAAGTTATGTCTGGTACTCCTATTCCTGCGCCTGAGGGTGTTTCGTCGCTAACGCCAGAAGGCACACTCGCGCAAGCAAGGCCCAAGGTGGTGATATTCTCAACGACTCAGGCAGACCCAGCTTGGCTAGTTAATAGCTGCCAACGCGCAGGCTACGAGGTGGTGCCCGTGATCGTCGCGCTTCCTGAGGATAGCATTAAGAATCCCGAAGGGAAACGTATTGTTCGTTCTGTTGAAGATGTCACTAGATTGTTGGCAGAAACTTCCCCTCACGTGGTAATCACCCAATATTTTTGCAGGAGTGGGCATGCTGCATCGAGTAACTCGGAGAAGCTTAATAAATTAATCAATGAAGACATTCAGGGAGCAGTTCCCCGTACTGTGCCATATCAGTTGGGTGAAACGGCCTCTGGCCCCGTTGTTAATGTGCGGGATGAAAGGGAGGGGATAGACCCTGTTCAGCGTCGCGCTATCGATC
>CAZUOS010000177.1:0-3997 GCA_964621415.1 uncultured Azospirillum sp. | reverse complement strand
CCAAGAGCTTCGCATAGCTTCGCGTTTAACTTTAACGACCACCCCTATGTAACGTCAATGATGCAGTGCAAAAATACCACCATGGATAAGACGCTTGGGGATAACGCAGTAAGCCTCTGGAAAGCTGGCGAACTGGTGGCGATCCCGACGGAGACGGTCTATGGCCTCGCGGCGGATGCGACGAACGGCACGGCGGTCGCCAAAATCTATGCGCTGAAGGAGCGCCCGGCGTTTAATCCGCTGATCGTGCATGTGGCCGATGCTGCCCGCGCCGCGCGCTACGTACATTGGAACGCGTGGGCCGAGGCGCTCGCGGCGCGCTATTGGCCGGGGCCGCTGACGCTGGTGCTGCCGCGCCGTGCGGACTGCGCCATCAGCCCGCTGGTGAGCGCCGGGGGCGACACGCTCGCCATCCGTGTGCCCGCGCATCCGCTGACGCAGCACTTATTGCAGGCGTGGGATGGTGCGCTCGCCGCGCCGAGCGCCAACCGCAGTGGTCGTGTCAGCCCTACCACACCGGCGCATGTAGCGGCCGAGTTTGGCGACGCACTGAAGCTGATCGTGGATGGCGGCCCTTGCACTGTCGGGGTGGAATCGACGGTGGTTGATCTCTCGGGGCCTGCGCCGCGCTTGTTGCGCCCCGGCGCGATCACGCGGTCGATGCTGGAGGAAACGCTTGGCATACCACTCGCCCGCGAGGCCGCTGACGCCGCAGTGGGCGAGGGGAGTGTGTTAAAATCGCCGGGGCAGCTCGCCTCGCATTATGCGCCGTCGATCCCCGTGCGGCTCAACGCCACAGAGGTCGCGGGCGATGAAGCGTTGCTGGCGTTTGGCAATAGCCCGCTCACGGGCGCGGCGATGACGTTGAATCTCTCCCCCACGGGCGATCTGGTCGAGGCGGCGGCGAATCTGTTTGCGCATCTGCGCGCGCTCGATCAGCCGACGCATCGTGCCATCGCCGTGATGCCGATTCCCGCAAGCGGGCTGGGCGAGGCGATTCAGGATCGGCTCGCGCGCGCCAGCGTTACGCGTTGAAGCGATAGAGGTCTTTGCCGTGCAGGCGCAGCCATTCTTTGGCGGCTTCATAATCCGGGCAGAGGGTCGCCACGCAATTCCAGAACGCTTGGCTGTGGTTCATGTGCCGCAGATGCGCCACTTCGTGCGCCACCACATAGGCCATCACCTCGCGCGGGGCAAAAAGCAGGCGATACGAGAACGACAGACGCGCGGTCGAAGAGCAGCTTCCCCAGCGGCTTTTCGTATCGCGGATGCTGATGCGGCTGATGCGCTTGCCGAGGGTTTGCGCGTCGCGCTCGGCCATCTCGAGAATCGCATCGCGTGCGAGCGCCTTCAGCGCATGGGTGACGCGTTCGCCAAACAGCTTGCGCGGGCCTGCAATAATCAAGCGGTCGCCCTCCAGCACCCACTCGCGCAGGCGAGTGGGGTCGTGCTCAATCCGCACGCGCCGCCCCAACACCGGCACCACCACGCCCGGCTTAATGCAGGTTTTGGTGGGAATCTCGCGCAGCGCTTCGGTCAGCCATTCGGTTTTTTGCAACAGGAAGCTCAGGCCGTCGCTCACGCGGGTGTGGCGGGGCAGGGTGAGCGAGATGGCATGATCGCGCGAGTTATAGCGTAGGCAAATGCGCCGCGCGCGATGATGGCGACGAATAACCAGCGGTACCACTTGCCCATTCACCTTCAGGTATTCGGGCAAATCGTGATTGCTCCACTGCGGATGCTCAGACTGCTTGCGCATGGTTTACCTGTTTTTTTGTTTTGTTGCGTGAGTGCTCGAGAGAGTAAGGCAGCGTAAAAGCATTGAAGAAGGATCGTCATCCCGGGCTTGTCCCGGGATCTCCCGACACGGCCTGTGCCTAAAGCAGTCACGGTTTGATGCGCTGCCTGTTTCAGGAGATCCCAGGACAAGCCCGGGATGACGATCCTTCTTCAACGTTTTTTTCACGAGTGCTTTGTTGCCAGATGGCCACAAACGCACTAAAAGCAACATAGAAAGACTGGGCCGCAAAGGTCAATAGGGCCGGGGCGCTGGCTCGAAAAAATATTTTTATCCACAGGATTATTGGCGCATCATTTGGCAAGATTATGAAGTTCCCCCAATCGTTTATCGAGGAGATCAAGGGCCGGGTTCGCCTCTCGGAACTGGTGGGGCGGCATATCCCGGTGCGCAGGGCGGGCCGCGAATACCATGCTTTGTGCCCGTTTCATAAGGAAAAAACGCCTTCCTTCACCATCAACGACGAAAAGGGATTCTATCACTGCTTTGGCTGCGGCGCGCATGGCGATGTGATTGGTTTCACAATGGAATACGAGCATCTCAACTACCCCGAGGCGGTGGAGCGCTTGGCGGGCCAGGTTGGGTTGAGTGTTCCACGTGAAACAATCGCCATGGTTGAGCGCGAGGCGAAGCAGCAATCCCTTCAGCAGGTGGTGGAAGTGGTGGCGAGCTGGCTCGAGGAGCAGCTGGCGACGACGCGCGAGGCCGATGTGGCGCGCGATTACCTGCGCGAGCGCGGGCTGAAGCCGGAGACCATCGCGCGTTTTCGCCTGGGCTATGCACCGGCGGATCGCGACGCACTCGCCCGTGCGATGCAAGCACGCGGCATTACCATCGCGCAGCTCATCGAGAGTGGGATGCTGATTCAGGTGGAGGGGCGCGCACCCTATAGTCGCTTTCGTCGCCGCCTGATGTTCCCGATCCGCGATCGCAAAAGCCGGGTGATTGCGTTTGGGGGGCGCGTGCTGCCGGGCGAGCCGAACGACGATGCGCCGAAATATCTCAACTCGCCGGAGACACCGCTCTTCCATAAAGGCCGCCAGCTCTACAACCTCGATAGCGCCCGCCGCGCCGCGCTCGATGCCGGGCAACTCATCCTCGCCGAGGGTTATATGGACGTGATCGCACTGGCGCAAGGCGGCATCGCGCATGCGGTTGCACCGCTCGGCACCGCCATCACGCCCGAGCAATTGCAGCTCTGCTGGCATTTGGTCGATGCGCCGACCCTCTGCCTCGATGGCGACAATGCGGGCCAGCGCGCCATGGCACGGGCGAGCGAGCTGGCGCTGCCACTGCTCGCGCCGGGCAAAACGTTGCAGTTCGCCGTGATGCCACGCGGGGAAGATCCGGATTCGTTGCTGCGCCACCAGGGCCGCGCCGCGTTCGAGGAGGTGATGGCGCATGCTGCACCGCTGGTCGAGGTGCTGTGGCAACAGGCCTTCGCCAGCGCCGCCCACACGCCGGAAGCCCGCGCCGCGCAAGAAGCCGCGCTGATGAGCCGCGTCGAGCAGATTAAACACCCGACGGTGCAGCATTACTACCGGCAGCATTTCCGCGAGCGGCTGCGGGCACAGGCGTTCGCCACGCGGCAGGCCATGCCTCGTAACGCCGAACGTGGCAGCTGGAAAGGCAAAGGCGGAAGCGGCGCTGCAAGCGGCGGCCCTGTGGTGCCTCTGCCGCGCCCGCACACCGCAAGCCAGGTGCCCGCCACCAGTTTGCTGGCGCTTGCCATCGCCGCGCCCAGCCTGCTCGAGGGCGCGCAGGCCGAGGAGTTCTGGCTGCACGCGCCCATGCCGCTTTCCTGGCAGCAGCAGGTGCATCACCTCATCACCGAACTGAGGATGGAAACGCCTGAGATTCCCCACGAAACGCTGTGGCAAACGGTGCAGGAAGAGTCATCGCCCGAGGCGGTGCGCGCCTTGCATCGCGCGTTCGAGGTGCTGGGGGTGCCGCTCGAGGCCGATGTCGTCGCGCGTGAGAGCGTGGCGCAGCGCCTTTGGGGCGAGGTGGTGAACGATGTCGCCCGCGCCCATCTCGCCGCCGATTGCGCCGAGGCCGAAACCGCACTCGCTACTGACCTCACGGAGGAAAACTTCGCCCGGCTCACCGCCCTTAAGGCGCAGCTCGAGGCGCTCGAGCGCGAACGCAGCCGCTTCTATCGCGAAGACCCGGTGGGAAGCAACATGGGTGGGGTTTAGG
>CAZUOS010000176.1:0-4001 GCA_964621415.1 uncultured Azospirillum sp. | reverse complement strand
CAAGCGTTTCGGTGATTTCGTGGCGGTCGATCATGTGAACTTCAAAATTCCGACCGGCGAGATATACGGGTTTCTCGGCTCCAACGGTTGCGGCAAATCCACCACCATGAAAATGCTCACCGGCCTGTTGCCGGTGAGCGCGGGCGAATCGTCCCTGTTTGGGAAGAAACTGGTGGCGGGAGACATCGAGAACCGCCGCCGTGTCGGTTATATGTCGCAGGCTTTCTCGCTCTATGGCGAGCTAACGGTGCATCAAAACCTCACCCTGCACGCCAATCTGTTCGGACTGCCGAAAGAAAAGGCGAAGAGCCGGATTACATGGATTTATGATACGTTCGATCTGGCGACCTACCGTAACGCTAATTCAGGAAAACTGCCACTAGGGGTGCGCCAGCGCCTATCGCTGGCAGTAGCAGTCATCCATGAGCCGGAAATTCTTATTCTCGATGAGCCGACCTCCGGCGTCGATCCTGTGGCGCGTGACAATTTCTGGGCGCTGCTGATTGATCTTGCGCACAAGCAACGGGTAACGATTTTCATTTCCACCCACTTCATGAACGAAGCGATGCGCTGCGATCGCATTTCCCTCATGCATGCCGGAAAAGTGATCGCCACGGGTACACCGGAGGAACTGCGCGAGGCGAAAGGCAAGGCGACGCTCGATGAAGCCTTTGTTGCCTACCTGGAAGAGGCGCATGGTAATGATGGGCAGACAACGCAGCCTGCAACAGCGCTTTCCGGCGCTGCCGATGGCATCCCTAAAAAATCCGTTACGCCCCGGCTCTTCTCGACACAACGCATGATGGCCTATCTGCGGCGCGAAATGCTGGAAATGCGGCGCGACCCGATCCGCCTGAGCATTGCGACCTTCGGCATGGCACTCCTGATGCTGGTATTCGGATTCGGCATCACGCTCGATGTGGATTCCCTGCGCTATGCGGTGCTTGACCGTGACCAGTCGCCGGAAAGCCGGAGTTATATCGAGAACTTCGAGGGTTCCACGTATTTCATGGCGCAACCGCCATTGCACAGCCACGAAGAATTATTGGCGCGGATGCAGGATGGGTCTGTATCGCTCGCACTCGAAATCCCGCCCGATTTTGGCAAGGATTTGCGCCGGGGCGCACCCATTGAGATCGCTGCCACGATTGACGGTGCCATGCCATTTCGCGCCGAAACCATTGGCGGCTATGCGCAGGGAATACATCAGCGCTTTCTTAAAGACCAAGGGCAGCTTCCGCGCTCGCCGCTGGTGATCGAAAGCCGCTACCGCTACAATCAATCCTTCGAGAGTATCAACGCCATGGTGCCTTCGGTGATGGGTCTCCTGCTGGTCTTTATTCCGGCGATTCTGGCCACGCTTGCCGTGGTGCGCGAAAAAGAAATGGGGTCGATCGCCAATCTCTACGTCACTCCGGTGTCCCGCGCCGAATTCATCCTCGGAAAACAAATTCCTTACGTGTTGTTTTCGATGATAGGCTACGCCATTTTGCTGCTGCTCGCGCTGACTGTCTTCGGCGTGCAGTTAAAAGGTAGCTTTCTCGGCCTGACGCTGGGAGCGCTCGCCTATATCGCCGCCACGACTGGGTTGGGATTGCTGGTATCATCCTTCACCAGCTCGCAGATCGCGGCCCTGTTCGGCACCGCCATTTTGACCATGATGCCAGCAACCCAGTTCTCCGGGTTACTGCGGCCGGTGGCGACACAGGAAGGAGGCGCTTATTGGATTGGCACATTCTTCCCAACCACCTATTTCCTGAAAACCAGCGTCGGGGCCTTTACGAAAGGCTTGGATTTACTCTCCCTGCTGCCGTTCCTAACCTATTTATGGCTGTTCGTTCCGGCGCTGCTTGTTTTGAATGTTCTGGCATTGAGGAAGCAGGAAACATGACGCAACCACTCCCTTCCTCATGGCGCAACATCGTCTATCTCTGTCGCAAGGAATGGCTGGCCCTGTTCCACGATGTTGCCCTGATGTTCTTCATCATTTTTAGCTTTACCTATTCTACCTATCAGCAAGCGCAGGGGGGATCACTGGAGCTGCACAAAGCAGCCATCGGCATTGTGGATGAAGATAAATCAGCACTTTCCTTGCGTTTTTCCGATACGCTCCTGCCGCCGTATTTTGGGAAGGTCGATCATATCCCGCATCAGGATGTCGATGTCGCCATGGAAAACGCGACCTATACATTCGTGCTGCAAATACCGACGGATATGGAAAAGGATTTACGCGCCGGAAAGCAGGTGACGCTGCAACTTCTGATCGACGCCAGTGCGGTTGGCCAGGCGCAGCTTGGCGCGGGCTACATCGAGTCCATTTTCCAGACGGAAATGCTGCGCTATTTCCAGCGCCAGCAGGACGCGGCATCACCCGTCAATCTGATCGTGCGCTATGCCTATAATCAAGGACAGCATCATGAATGGTTCATGGGTGTCGCCGCCTTGATTCAGAATATCTCGATGCTGGCAATCGCCTTGACCGGCGCAGCGCTAATACGCGAACGCGAACGCGGCACTATCGAGCATCTGCTAGTCATGCCGGTCACGCCGCTACAAATCGTGCTTTCCAAGGTGATCGCCAATGGTTCGGTCATTCTCGCGGTTAGTCTGATCTCCATTAAAACGGTCTTGCAGCAGGGCATCGGCATCGAGATTGAGGGAAGCATTGGTCTCTTCATGCTGGCATCGGTGCTGTATTTGTTTTTCACCACTGGGCTTGGCATTTTTCTCGGTACGATTGCGCGCTCTATGCCGCAAATGGGGCTATTGTTCATTTTGACGGTGTTACCCATGAACCTGCTGTCCGGTGCATTTACGCCACTAGAGAGTATGCCAGCATGGTTGCACCAAATCGTCGTGTATATGCCAGCGACAGCCTATGTCAGCATGGCTCAAGCCATTTTATTCCGGGGTGCGGGCTTGAGCGTGATCTGGCTAGATATGGTAATCGTCACCGCAGTCGGCCTCGCATTTTTTGGCTACAGCGCTGTGCGCTTCCGCAGTTTCCTCGAACGTCAGGGTTAGCCATCAAACAAAGGAGAAAATATGTCACGAGTGGTTTTAGTTACGGGAGGCACAACGGGTATCGGCGCCTCAACAGCGGAATATTTCAAAGCACAGGGCTACACAGTAGCGGTGAATTTTGCCCGAAATGAAGCAGCGGCGCAGTCATTCACAGAGCAAACTGGCATTCCAGCATTTCGTTGGGATGTGACGGATGCGCAAGCCTGCCTCGATGGTGTCCAGCAGGTTATCCAATCGCTGGGAGTAGTGGATGTGCTGGTAAATAATGCCGGAATCATCCGTGACCGAGGCTTGCAAAAAATGTCCCTCGAAGAATGGGAGTCGGTGGTGGATACCGACCTCGGCTCATGCTTCCATATGGCGCGGGCGGTGCTGCCTTCGATGAAAGAGCGTAAATTCGGGCGTATCATCAGCATCAGCTCGGTGAATGCTTTATCGGGTCAGTTCGGCCAAACCAATTATGCTGCTGCGAAAGCAGGCATCATCGGCTTTAGCAAATCGCTGGCACTGGAAACAGCGCATAGCGGTATTACCGTTAATGTGGTGGCTCCCGGCTACACGGAAACAGCCATGATGAAAGATGTCAAAGAAGACGTGCTAGAAGGCATCGTTAGTAAAATCCCACTGGGGCGTTTGGCGCGGCCCGATGAAATCGCTCGCGCTATTTTCTTCCTAGCGCAGGATGAGTCCGAATACATCACGGGCGAAACTCTCTCGGTCAACGGTGGCTTGTATATGCAATGAGAGGGTTATGTCAGAGCGCATAAAAAAAGAAAAAATATCCTTCCGAGAGAAAGAATATCCCGCCATTGCCATTACAGCGGCAAGTGGAAAGCTGGGCCATGCCCTGGCCAGCGCGCTCGCCCAACAAGGACTTTCTTGCAATACCCGACTTGTTGCCCGCAATCCGAATAAGCTTCGGCTGGCCGAGATGCCGCTTTTTGATGTGGTCTCGGCTGATTATGAAAACGGTCGCA
>CAZUOS010000175.1:0-4008 GCA_964621415.1 uncultured Azospirillum sp. | reverse complement strand
GAGGAAGAAATCCTGCGCCTGAAGCGCGCGATGAACGCGGTGATTCTCGCCCATTATTATCAGGATGACGACATCCAGGACATTGCCGATATCATCGGCGATTCGCTGGAGCTGGCGCGCAAAGCCGCCGAGACGGATGCCGAGGTGATTGTCTTCTGCGGCGTGAAGTTCATGGCCGAAGGGGCGAAGATTCTGAACCCGAACAAAACCGTGCTGCTGCCGGATCTCAAGGCCGGGTGCTCGCTCGAGTTCTCCTGTCCGGCGGATCGGTTTGCGGCCTTCCGTGCTGCCCACCCGGATCATCTCGCCATCACCTACATCAACTGCTCGGCGGAAATTAAGGCGCTGACGGATATCATCGTGACGAGCAGCAATGCCGAGGCGATCCTCAACAGCTTGCCTGCGAACCAAAAAATCATCTTCGCGCCGGATCGTTTTTTGGGTGCGTACCTCAACAAAAAAACCGGCCGCGATATGCGGCTGTGGGATGGTTCCTGCATGGTGCACGAGCGGTTTTCCGAGCGCGAGCTGATCGCGCTGAAAGTGGCGCATCCGCAGGCGCATGTCATCGCCCATCCGGAATGCCCGGAGGCATTGCTCGCCCACGCGCAGCATGTTGGCTCCACCTCGAGCCTCCTCAAATACACGGAAGCGCATCCGGGCGCGGAGTTTATTGTCCTCACCGAGGCGGGGATTTTACACCAGATGGAAAAACGCTCACCGGGCAGCCGCTTTTACCCGGTTCCGAGCGCACTCGATGGCGGGGCTTGCGTCGCCTGCAACACCTGCGAATATATGAAGCTCAACACCATGGAGAAGCTCTATCGGTGCATGCGCGACCGCACGCCCGAGCTGACGATGCCGCCCGAACTCATCACCGCCGCGCGCAAACCGCTCGAGCGGATGCTGGAGCTTTCCAAAAGCATCGCCAGCACAGCGCTCGCGAAGGCGTAGGGGACTGACCTAAGAAGAGAAGCTCGGCTTCCAGAGCCGTCATCCTGCGGCTTGACCGCAGGATCTCAGGCTCAAAGCGAAAGTCTTCTCGTAGGTTGCTCGAGATCCTGCGGTCAAGCCGCAGGATGACGGCTCTGGAAACATACCTTTATAGGCCAGGTTATTCCCTACACCGCCACGCCTGCCGTGGATTTCTCGGCCTCGCGCTGCTTCAGCACGGTTTCGGTATGCAGGCGCTTGCAGTGGTCGACCTCGCCCCGCAGCTTGATGATTTCATCGGCCATGTTGCGCCGATAATCGGCGGTGAGTTGCGCTTCCTTGAGGCCGAACACCGCCCCCACCACACAGCCCACGGCGCCCACGGCCATGCTAACCTTGTTGTGCATGGTCAATGGCTTATGCGTTCCGCGCAGCACTTCCCACACCAGCAGCGGCACGCCCACTACCATCGCGCCATTGCTGACGCCGTTCAGCACGGCGCTGATGTCGGAATGCACGGGCGGGGTCATGCGCGCGCGCAAGTCAGTTTTATCGGCTTCGACCGGTGTGGTAGCAGTTTCCATAGTTCCACCCTAGCATGCGAATATGACAGTTTTATGACAAGATCGGGGCAAACTGACAGAGCAAAAGTGTTTTAGAAGAATCGTCATCCCGGGCCCCCGGGATCTTCAGAAACAGGCAGAGCATAAAACAACGGGTGTTTAGGCTCAAACTAGTGTCGGGAGATCCCGGGACGGGGCCCGGGATGACGATTCTTCTACCGCTTCCAGAATGTCAAACTTCCCACTCTCTATCTCCCCTTGCACTTCCGGCGCAAGCTCGCTAAGGCCAACCCATGTCGAACGAACCGCTTGATGCTCTGCTCTCTCGCCTTGCCGCGCGCGATTACACCGTCGCCATTCTCGGCATGGGCTATGTGGGTTTTCCGCTCGCCATTGCCACCCATGCGCAGGGCTTCCGCGTCATCGGGTTCGATGTGGACGCGGCGAAGGTCGCGAAGTTACAGGCGGGGGAATCGTACCTCAAGGGCATCGAGCCGAGCTTTGTGGCGGCCATGAACGCCAGCGGCCGCTTCACCGCCACCGCCAACCCTGAGGACTTACGCGCGGCGGATGCGCTGCTGCTTTGCGTGCCGACACCGCTGACCAAATACCGCGAGCCGGACATGAGCTTTGTCGAGGCGACGACCGCGACCGTCGCCCGCATTCTGCGCCCCGGTCAGCTGGTGGTGCTGGAATCGACCACCTATCCGGCGACGACGGAAGGCCTGATGAAGCCAATGCTCGAGGCGAGCGGCTTGAAGGCGGGCGCCGATTTCTACCTCGCCTATTCGCCCGAGCGCGAGGACCCCGGCAACGGGTTTTACTCCACCCATTCCATCCCCAAAGTTGTGGGGGCGGATGATGACGCCAGTCGCGCGCTCGCCATGGCGCTCTATGGGGCCATCGTCACCCAAGCCGTGCCGGTGAAATCCGCCGCGACGGCGGAAGCCGTAAAGCTCACCGAGAACATCTTCCGCTCGGTCAACATCGCCCTCGTCAACGAGCTGAAGGTGGTGTTCGATAAAATGGGCATCGATGTGTGGGAGGTGATTGGCGCGGCGAGCACCAAGCCGTTTGGCTTCATGCCGTTTTACCCCGGCCCCGGCGTCGGCGGCCACTGCATTCCGATTGATCCGTTCTACCTCACCTGGAAATCGCGCGAATACGGCATGCCGACGCGCTTTATCGAGCTGGCGGGGGAGATCAATGCCAGCATGCCGGATTATGTCATCACCCGCTTGCGCGAGGGGCTGGATCGTGCGGCCGGGCGCGGGCTTTGCGGCGCGCGGGTGCTGTTGCTTGGCATCGCCTATAAAAAAGACGTGGACGACATGCGCGAAAGCCCTGCCATGGTGCTCTACGAAAAGCTGTTGGCCCTCGGCGCAGTCGTCACCTATCACGACCCCATCATCGCCACCATTCCCCACACGCGCGAGCACGACCACCTCGCGGGCCATCAATCCGTGCCGCTGACACCGGAAACCCTCGCCGCACAGGACGCGGTGCTCATCGCTACCGAGCATAGCGCGGTGGATTATGCCGCCGTCCTCGCCCACGCGAAGCTGATTGTGGATACGCGCAACGCCCTCGCCCATCGCGGTCTCAGCGGCGCGCATGTGGTGCGGGCGTAACGGTGTATCGGCCGCATCGCCCGGGGCGCGACAATTCCGCCACAACCCTGCCTTAGCTGTGACATCTCTGCCTCAGTTGTCGATCGAACAGTTATCCACAGACTTATCCATAGGATTTTTTTTGTGCTTTGGCGATCGGATGCCTAACGCTTGGGATCACCAAAACCACAGCGGCAGGTAGCATGTATTGGGTCTATTTCGCGCGGGACTTTTATCGCTCCAGCAAGGGAGAGGCGCACGGCGTTGCTACCGCTACCGCTCAAAAGACGTGCCTAACGCACGAGGTCGCTCCGGCAAGCGATCCTATCCCCACTTCCACGAAACGCGCCCACACCATCGCCAAACGGCAGGTAGAGCATGTGATTAAAAGCGCCATTGTGGAGTCGCCCACAGCGATTCACACGCACACGCCGCTCCTCACCTGCCTGCACCGGTTGAGCGAAGAGGGCGACCACGCCTTCGGCCTGTGGGATGAGGCGCGCGGGTTTTCGCTGTTCTCCGCCAATTTCGAGCGTGTCACCGGCCTCTCGGCGCAGGAATGCAGCGGCCATGAATGGATTCACCGCATCCACCACACGCAGCAATATGCCGCGAACGAGGCGATGCTGAATGCGCTCATCGGTATCGAGGGCAGCTGCCTGCTCGAGATGGCGAAGCTGAAGGAAGACGCGCCCAGCCGCTGGATTCGCATGGAAGTGAAAGCCGCGATGCCGAAAAACCGGCAGGTGCTGGTGCTGTTCCTCGATCTTTCGGCGCAAAAGGCGCTCGAGACCGCGCTCGAGGAAACCAAATCGGCCCTCGCCATCAGCGAGCGTAGCCGCGCGACCTTCCTCGCCTCGATGAGCCACGAGCTGCGCACGCCGCTCAACGCCATCATGGGC
>CAZUOS010000174.1:1217-4029 GCA_964621415.1 uncultured Azospirillum sp. | reverse complement strand
GGAAAACAGCCGCCGCATCTGTGCAATCAGAAGATCGTCCGGGGTGGTGCGCTGCCCTGCCCATCTCATGGAAAGAGCAACAACAGTTGCTGGGCTTCTGCTGAATAGCGAAGATTCCACCACACCTTGTTTCAACGCCGAAATGCCCGACAGAGAGAAATTCAGAAAATCTGCCCAAAATCCTGTCTGGTGAGGGCTATCCGTCCAACCGCGCCACCACACCTCAGCACACTGCGGGGCACAGCGAAAAAATCTCAACGCACTGTATTGCATAAATAAAACTGGTGGTGGACGCAGTCTGTGCCGAACCCCTCTTAGTTCTGGCAATTCCCGCTAGCAGGGTATTTTACAGGGAAAATTACAAAAAAAGCAGGGTATTTTGCCAAATCTCCGGCGCCGCCAAAGGGGCAGGCTCGCTCTCAGAGCCAGTTTTGCAGACATCTGGTTGCAATTCCCTACTCGGTCTAGCAGGGAATTTGCAGGGAATAGGCTGAGCCGTTTTCAGCGAAACGCCTTCTTAACGACGCAGAGATCAAAGGAGAAATTTGGATAATGCCGCCACTAAAAGTCGTGGTCGAAGTGTAAATGTATTTTGAGCAACATAGCATCAGCTGGAATCTCGGAAGGAAGCCGCCCTATTTCTCAACTCCGCCTCAGCTCTCCTTAAACGCTTTGCGCAAGCTATCGGTGATGGGTGCGAAGAGATAGCCGAGGAAGGAGCGGGTGCCGGTGTGGATATAGATTTCGGCGGGCATGCCGGGATAGAGTTTGATTTGCGGGGCGAGTTGGGTGAGCTCGGTGCGGTCGACCACCACGCGAGCGGTGTAGTACGAGGCTTCCTGCGGCCCTTGCGCTTCGGTAAAGCTATCGGCAGAGACCTGGCTGACACTACCATAAAGCTGCGGCAGGCTGCGCGAGCGATAGGCCGAGAACACCACGCGCGCTTTGAGGCCAGGCGTCACCACGTCAATATCGAGCGGGTTGATGCGCGCCTCGAGCAGCAGCTCGTCCGTCTGCGGCACGATGTCCATGATCGGCGAACCGGGCGGAATCACCCCGCCTTCGGTATGGAACTTGAGGCCGGTGACAATCCCCTCCGATGGCGCGGTGATGGTGGTACGCGTCACCACGTCCGACGCGGCGCGGAGCTTTTCGTTGAGGTCGGAAAGTTTGCTATGGCTGTCTTTCAGCGCGTCGCCGTTTTGGGTGTTGAAGTCGTTACGCAGGTTGAGCAGCTGCACCTCGATCTCGTTGATCGACTGCCTGGCCTTCGAGATGCTGGCCATGAACTGCCCGCGATCGCCCTCGAGCCGTTCTTTCTCGCGCTGGAGCTGCAACAGGCGCGGCTTCACCGCAAGGCCTTTTTTCACCAGCACTTTGACGGTTTTGATTTCGTCGTCGATAAAGCTTAGCTGCCCGGTGGCGCTTTTCACCTGTGATTCCAGCCCGGCAATTTCCTGTGTGGTTTGCTCGATGCGCAGGCGTAGGGTTTTCTCTTTGTCCTGATAGGTTTTGCGCTGGTTATCGAACAGTTCCGTCTGCTCCACGATCATGTTCGACAGATCGCCATCCGCAGCCGCCGCGTGGCGGATTTCGTCGCTCACAGCCATGGGCTTATTATCCCGCAAGGCCACCAGCCGCGCTTCCGTCACCTGTTCGGAGTGAAGCTGGCTCTCGAGAATCGCCCGGTTGGCTTTGGGAGAAACATCGCTGAGCAGTAGCAGCGGCTGACCCTGCTTCACCACATCGCCATCCTTCACCAACAGCTTGTTGATGATGCCGCCTTCAAGATGCTGCACCGTTTTGCGGTTCGAGAGAATCACCACATGCGCCTTCGCCACCGCCGCGCTATCGACCGGCAAAATTGCCCCGAGCCCCAGGGTGAGCAGCGTGATGGCGAGCATAACGATCACACTCAGGCGATAGGGCGCATAGACGCTGGCGAGTGCTGGGTTGGTGCCCTGATATTCCCGCGTGCGCACGAGGGTCAGGAGTGCATCGAGCTGCAAAAACAGTTGCGAGGAGCGATGGCCGATACGCGTGAGGGCCTTGTTCATACGGCAGCCTCCGGGTGCTTCGCCATGGCGTTGAGGCGGGCGATGACCTCGGCACGGGGGCCGAACAGCTCAACACCGCCATCCTTCAGCAGCAGGATTTTATCGACATGTTGCAGGATCGAACGCCGATGCGAGATCACCAGTGTGGTGATGCTGTAGTTGCGCGCATATTGCAGCGCCTGCATCAGCGCTGTTTGACCCGCGTCGTCGAGGTTGGAGTCTGGCTCATCCAGCACCAGCAGGCGCGGTAGGCCATAGAAGGCGCGCGCCAACCCCACGCGCTGGCGCTGCCCGGCCGAGAGATACTCGCCATTCGTGCCGATATCGGTGCTATAGCCGTTCGGCAGGCGCAGAATCAGCTCATGCGCGCCCGCCAACTGCGCGGCAGCGACGATTCTTTCATCCTCGGCATTTTCCTGCAGGCGAGCGATGTTATCGCGCACCGTGCCGCTGAACAGCTCCACATCCTGCGGCATGTAGCCAACATGCTGGCCAAACGCCGCGCGCGGCCAGCGATAGACATCCGCCTCATCCAACCGCACTACGCCCGCGCTTGGCTTCCAGGTGCCGGTGATGAGGCGGGCGAGGGTGGTTTTGCCCGAACCGCTCGGGCCGATAATGCCCAGCGATTCGCCGGGATTCAGCTGGAAGCTGACATTGCGTAAAATCGCCTTGGGCTGGTTCGGGGCGGCATAATAGATATTCTCCACCGAAAGGCGCCCCTCGGGCTCCGGCAGGTGAATATCCTCAATGCG
>CAZUOS010000174.1:0-1117 GCA_964621415.1 uncultured Azospirillum sp. | reverse complement strand
ACCGCGATGATAATCACCGTCAGCCAAATCAGCGTCGCAACACTGCCGGTCGACATCACCCGGTCATAAACCTGCAGGGAATAGAGCGACATCGGCAAAATCAGCAGGTTGATGAAGAAGCTGATCACCGCCGCATAGCGCACCACCGGTCGCAAATGGCGACGTACATCCTCCATGAATCCTGATTGCTTCACGCTCGCCTGCCGGTTGATTTTTTAATTGCAGTTAATAAATATTAACCTTCTGGCAAAGACAAGCGAAAACTGCGTTACAGGCGCACCAAGACCTTGCCGCACCAACACCATCCAAGCCACTAGAAAACCTTGGTCTTTTACCAAAGACCAAGCCTGTTCCTCAGCGCTCAAGCGGTTTACAGCACAAAGTCCGAGCTTACCAAGGTCACGTGCCCATTCACCTGAATCTCAAAATCCACAGTCTTATCGTGGTTCGCATCCACCTGAACGATCGTGTTCGTGCCATCGTCAACATACCGCGCTTCAGGGTTTATACCACCCGTGAACCCACCCGCCCCCAGGAACGAGAACGTGCCCGCAAACGCCGAAAGATCGATCTTATCAGCCTCTGCATGATTAAAATCCATAATGACATCGCGGTTGCCCACGCCAATGCCAGAATCCGCCGTCGTTTGATAGACAAACAACTCAGACCCCGTGCCACCCGTGAGTGTATCCGTACCCACTCCACCGATTAGGGTATCGTTGCCACCAACACCATCCATGGCGTTATTGCCGCTATTGCCGACAAAAATATTGTTCAGATAGTTCCCGGTGAGGTTGATATTCCCCGTGCCGAGCATCGTAACGTTTTCGACATAGCGTCCCGCAAGGGTGTAGCTGGCCGAGGCATAAATCGTATCGATACCCTCGTTATTATTCTCCACCACCACATCCGACGATGCATCCACATAGTAGGTATCGTTACCCAAACCACCCACCATGCTATCATTCCCCGCACCACCATCGAGCGTGTCGTTACCATCAAGCCCGGTCAGTAGGTTCGCATTCGCATTGCCACGAAGGAAATCACCATAAGCCGACCCGGTAATATTCTCAAAGTTCAGGATCACATCACCCTGCGCATGTCCGCCACTCACCGC
>CAZUOS010000173.1:0-4080 GCA_964621415.1 uncultured Azospirillum sp. | reverse complement strand
GCGCCGAATGGTCAGCGCATCGAGCAGGGCTTGCGTGGGGTGTTCGTGTGCGCCGTCGCCCGCGTTAATCACCTGTGCTGAGACTTTCTCGGCGATCAGCTGTACAGCGCCTGCCTGCGCGTGGCGCAGCACAATCGCATCCGCCTGCATGGCGTTGAGGGTCATCGCCGTATCGAGCAGGGTTTCGCCCTTGCTGGTGGAGGAGCTGCTGGCGCTGATATTGATCACATCCATCGAGAGCCGCTTGCCTGCCAGCTCGAAGCTGGTGCGGGTGCGGGTCGAGTTCTCGAAGAACAGGTTGATGAGCGTGCGTCCGCCGAGGATTTTATGCTTCTTATCTACCGCGCGGTTACGGCTTACATACTGTTCGGCTGTGGCGAGGATGGACTCAATCGCCGAAGCCTCCATGCCTTCGATTTGCAGCAGGTGGCGGGGCCAGGAAAGTGAATGGGGCGAGGAGGTCATGGCTGCATGCTATAGCGAATGGATCGGGAATGGCAAGTGCCGCTACTCCACAAACACCTGGGTTTCATCGAACTTGAGGTCGGGCTGGGTTTGGCCTTTCACCCGGATTTGGGTCGGCGGCACGCCCATGGCCTGCAAATCCTCGATCACGGCTTTGGTGTTGTGGCCCGCCGTGGCCTGCCAGCGGGCATCGAGGCTGGCATTACCCGTCACTGGCGCCACCGAGACCACCTCGAACACCACATCGGGCTTTGCGGCGAGCGCGCGCGAAACCGCACCACGCAACTGGCCGTCGTAATAGACATGCGGCTGGTTGAAGCGAATGGTGACAAGCGGCGCGTTGCCGGCCGAGGCCATCCATGCCGAAAAGACTAGCGGAATCAACAGGAATGCGCGTGCGGCTGCGTTCATCGTATGTCTCCCAACGTTCATGGGATTTGCTAGCATGCTGTGCCGGTTTGCGCAATCGGGCGATGGATGAAAATTGTCGCTTGCGCTTTCGATCGTCTTTGTTTATGAACCGGCTCCCCATGTGGGCGCGCACCCATAGCTCAACTGGATAGAGCACTTGACTACGAATCAAGAGGCTAGGAGTTCGAATCTCTTTGGGTGCGCCATTTTCCTTGGATGCGAATAGTTTTTAGAGTTTGCGCGACGCTGTTACGCCTGTTCGAGCAGTTTTTCGGCGGCGGCGCGGGCTTCGGCGCTGATGGTGGCGCCGGAGAGCATGCGCGCCAATTCCTCGCGGCGGGCGGGGGCATCCAGCGCCTCGACCTGGGTGCTGACGGCTTTGCTGCCGGATTTGCGGATGAATAGATGATGGCTCGCAAGCGCGGCCACCTGCGGCGCGTGGGTGACGACAATGACCTGCGTGCTGCCTGCGAGCAGGCGCAGGCGTTGGCCGATGGCCTCGGCCACGGCGCCGCCGGTGCCGGTGTCGATCTCGTCGAAAATCGCCGTGGTGGCGCCGCCTTCATGCAGCACCACCTTGAGGGCGAGCAGCAGGCGCGATAGCTCGCCGCCCGAGGCGACTTTGCTGAGCGGGCCGAACGGCATTCCGGCATTGGTCGAGACCTCGAAACTCACCTGATGCATGCCTGCGACGCCCCAGCTGGTGGGGGGTAGCTCCTGCTGCACCACGCGTAATTGGGTGCTGCCCATCTTTAGCGGTTTCAGCTCGCGGGTGACGGTTTTGGTGAGGGATTCTGCGGCCTCAGCGCGGGCGGCATAGAGCGCTTCGGCGCTTGCGCGATAGGCGGCTTCGGCCTGCGTAAGCTGCGCGGTGGCAGCGGCGGTTTCCGCCTCGAGGTGGGTGAGGGTGTGGAGTTTGCTTTCGATATCGGCCAGAAACTCGGGCAGCAGTGCCACTGCGACGTTATATTTGCGGGCGGCGCTACGTAATGCGTGCAGACGATCCTCCGCCGCTTCGACCATGGCAGGGTCGAGATCGGCGGCGCTGAGGGCGCGTTCCACCGCCACGCTGATTTCCTCGACCGCTTGCTCGGCGGCCTCGAGCGGCGCGGTGGTCTCGGTGAGTTCGGTGCGGGCGAGGAGCTTGCTCACCTGTCGCAATTGCAGCGCCACGCCTTGCGATTCGGTGAGTAGGGCCAACGCTTCGCGCAGGCTGCCGAGATGCTGGCGCAGATCGTTCGCTTGCTTGCGGATGCTGAGCAGCGATTCTTCCTCGCCCGTGGTGGGGGCGAGGGCGGCGAGTTCCTCGACACTGCGGCGCAGCCAGTCTTCCTCGCGCGCAGCGGCTTCGGCCTGGGTGCGGAGGGTTTCAAGCGCATCGCGCGCGGCTTTCCACGCGGCGTAGCAGCCGCCCGCGTGGGCGAGCAGGGGCGCGTGGTTGCCAAATACATCGAGCAGGGCGCGGTGGGTTTTGCTGTCGAGCAATCCCCGGCTGTCGTGTTGGCCATGGCGGGCGACGAGCAGTTCTGCAAGGCGTTTCAGCGTGCTGGCGCTCACCGCCGCGTCGTTGACGAAGGCGCGGCTTTTGCCATCGGCGGCGAGGGTGCGGCGCAGGACGAGCGCGTCCTCTGCCTCGAGGCCCAGCTCGCGCAGCAGGGCTTGCACGGCTTCGTTGGCGGAGATCTCGAACTCGGCAGTGACGCTTGCGCCCGGCTCGCCGCTACGCACCAGGCCCGCGTCCGACCGCTCGCCCAGCACCAGCCCCAGCGCGTCGAGCAGGATGGATTTGCCCGCACCCGTTTCGCCGGTAAGCACGTTGAGTCCCGCAGTAAACGGGATGTCGCAGGATTTCAGCAGCAGCAAATTGCGGATGGAAAGATGGGCGAGCATGAGAAGGTCATAATCAAAATGTTAAAAAACGCTAAGGTTTTTAATCAATTGTCCACCTCGCAGTTGCGAGACTACTATTTGAAAAAAGCAAAAAAAAAGCGGATAGTAGTCTCATATCCATGGGGGTACTTATGAACGGCCTGTTTCCGGTTCCATCCACCCTAGCCAAGGCGGCACATGCCGATGCCGCACGCTACCGAGCGATGTATGCGCAGTCGGTCGCCGACCCGGAGAGCTTCTGGGCCGAGATCGCGCAAGGGTTCGAATGGATGGCCCCCTGGACGCGGGTGAAGAACACCAGCTTTGTGGATGATGTGCGCATCCGCTGGTTCGAGGATGCGAAGCTCAATATCACCGTCAATTGTCTGGATCGCCACGCGGTCACGCAGCCGGATAAGCTGGCGATTATCTGGGAGGGTGACACGCCCGGCGAGGTGCGCCGCATCACCTACCGTGAATTACTGGCGGATGTCTGCCGCGCCGCGAACGCGCTGAAGGCGCTCGGGGTGAAGAAGGGCGACCGGGTGACGCTTTATATGCCGATGGTGCCGGAAGCGGCGGTGGCGATGCTCGCCTGCGCACGGATTGGCGCGGTGCATTCGGTGGTGTTTGGCGGGTTCTCGTCGGACTCGATCCGTGACCGGATTGTGGATTGCACCAGCGATGTGGTGATTACGGCCAATATGGGCCGTCGTGGCGGTAAGGCCATTCCGCTGAAAGCGAATGTCGATAAGGCGATCACCGGGCTGAACGTGCGCCATGTGCTGACCCTCAAAGTCACCGAGGATGCGGTGCCGATGCAGGAAGGCCGCGACGTGTGGTGGCACGACGTGGTGCCCCAGCAATCGGCCGCCTGCGCGCCCGAGGCAGTCGTTGGCGCGGCAGCAGCGCCTCCTTGGGCAGCGGGAGCAGTCGTCGGCGCAGTCGAGGCGGCGGGGGCGCTGGGCGAGCCGGCGCAGGCCGCGACAACCAAACCGACGACGAGCAGAGCGAATAACGCGAGCGACTTGGTTCGTGGCATAGTATCTCCTCCTTCGAAGACGCAGGATGATCACCAGCGTAGCCGCCTCATGTTAACTCCGCACGAACGCGCCGTCAAGTCGCGCACCGCGTGAATGTGAACACGGAATGGAGTACACTATAGTGAATGCTCCACCTTTAAGCTACGCTGAAAAGAGGACCGGGAGAGGCGCATGAGCTTTACACCCATTCACTTCGGTCTTGTCGGCGCCGGTTGGCGCGCCGAGTTCTTCCTTCGCATCGCCGTGGCGCTGCCCAACCGCTTTCGCGTGACGGGACTCGTCCGCGGCCGCT
>CAZUOS010000172.1:0-4080 GCA_964621415.1 uncultured Azospirillum sp. | reverse complement strand
TATAGCCGCTCAACACCCCGTCGCTTTGCACCACATTGCGCGGCGACTTCTTCTTGCCCGGCTTGGTGGCGGCCGCCGCCGCAGGCCGATCCGCCAGCGCAAGCGAGCCATAGGTAGCACCGGTGAATTGCTCGGTCGCGCCTGCGGCAATCACATGCTGTTCCGATTCCCCCACCGCGCTCAGCACCACCGTATGCGGCACCGTATCGAGGTTTGTCACCTTCAGCGCATAGGCGGGCAACGCCATCAGCAACGCCGCGCTCACACTCAGTAATTTATAGTTCATCTCACCCTCGCTAAAACTGTTTTGCGGCGGCCACCGCCAGCGCATCCACCCGCTCGTTATGCGGGTCGCCATTATGGCCCTTCACCCAATGCCAACGAATGCGGTGCTTCGCCGCAGCTTCCTCCAGCGCCTGCCAGAGGTCAACATTTTTCACCGGCTTCTTATCCGCCGTTTTCCAGCCTTTGGCTTTCCATCCCGGCAACCATTCGGTGAAGCCCTGCAACACGTATTTGCTATCGGTGTATAGCGTCACCGCGCACGGCTCCTTCAGCTGACGCAAGCCCTCAATGGCCGCCATCATCTCCATGCGGTTATTGGTGGTGGCTGCCTCACCGCCCGAGAGCTCTTTTTCGTGATTGCCGAACATCAGGAGCGCCCCCCAGCCGCCGGGGCCGGGATTGCCACGGCACGCGCCATCGGTATAGAGAGTGACGGGTTTAGCAGTAGTCATGGTGGGCTTACTTTCTGCAGCAATGCTGCTCAACACGTCAAACCGTGTGGGAAAGCCAAATCTTCCCACCAAGAGTTCATACGCTCAATAAATGCGAGTTTCTACCTACGTTATTATTTTCTGACCTGTTTTTCGCAGAACCATCACCAAGCACCAGGCACCAGGCACCAAGCACTAAGCACCATTCACGCCCCACCACTCCCCCGCCGCCTGATGAAACCGCAGTTTCGCCGCATACTCGAGCGGGTCATGCGGACGCACCAGCGCGTTCGGATCGCGGAAAATCCAGTCATGCGCGCGGGTCAGGAGGAAGCGCAGCGCTGCACCGCGCAGCAACGTCGGGAACGCTGCCTGCTCGGCCGCCGAAAGTGGCCGCACTCGTTGATAGGCTGCCAGCATCAGTCGCGCTTTGGTGGTGTTGAAGGCCGCGCGCGGCTCGAAGCACCAGGCATTGAGGGAGATGGCAAGGTCGTAGGCCAGCGCGTCCACACAGGCGAAATAAAAATCGATGAGCCCGCTCACCACATCGCCTGCGAAGAACACATTGTCGGGGAATAAATCGGCATGGATCACGCCGCGCGGCAGCGCCGCAACGCTCGCCCACTGCGCCTCGAGATAGGTCAACTCATCGGCAATCAGCGCCTCGAGGCCGGGCTGAATCGCCTCAAGCTGGCCGGTGATTTTGGCATAGAGCGCCTGCCATCCGGCGAGCGACAGCGCATTCGCCCGCGTGGGCGCAAACCCCTCGCTCGCTCGATGCAGCGTCGCCAGCGCCTCGCCCACCGAGGCCACGTGCGGGTTACGAATCACCGTGCGCGACTTGCCTTGCAGAAAACTCACCAGCGCCGCCTGCTTACCCGCAAGCGGGCCATAGAGCGCCCCATCGCCCCGCGCGATCGGCTTCGGGCAGGCGATGCCACGCGCCGCCAGATGCTGCATCAGCCCCAGAAAAAACGGCAGGTCGGCGACCTCCACGCGCTTCTCATAAAGCGTCAGAATATATTTCGTTTCCGCCGCGCCATCGCCCACACCAATCAGGTAGTTACTATTCTCCACCCCTTGCGTAATTCCAAGCGCATAGCCGAGCGGCGCAAGCCCATACTGTGTAGCCAGAAACTCGGCAATTTCTTCATTGGTGAGAGCGGTGTAGACGGCCATATCGGATTCAGAAGGTCGGGGTGGATCGGGGAACGTCATTGCGAGCGTAAGCGAGGCAATCCAGCGCATTGTTTTTCTTAAGCTGAGTTGCTTCGCTTAGCGCTCGCAATGACGTTCCCCACTGAATACCGAATCCTGAATCCTGAATACTATTTTTTTGCGAGCAACATTATTTTTCACTAGCGACGCCTCGGCGATGTAGCTAGGATGCGCGTGCTCGGCAGTCAGCGAGGCTGCCTCCTAATCCTTCACCACAACACAAAAAAACATTGCTAACCTGAGGAGACTCCACATGTTTCGCCGTAGAGAAGATGGCACCGAAGAACTCATCCAAGAACCAGGCAGCGAAACCGCTGCAGCAACCCCGGCAGCGGCCAGCGTCACCGCCAGCCCCGTAGCGGCAGCCCCCGTTGCCCCGGCAACGCCGGCCTTCCGTCCGCTGCCGCCGCAAGCCGCACTTGCCGCTGCGGGCCGTGCCCCCATGGCACCGATAGCGCCCGCCGCCGCCGCTGCGAACGACACGGTGCGCACCCCCGCTGCCCCCGTCAGCCGCCCGAACGCGAAACGCGTGCTCACGGTTGGCCCGGATATTCAGATGAAGGGTGAAATCACCACCTGTGATCGCGTCGTGATCGAAGGCCAGGTAGATGCCACCATGCGCGATGTGCACACGGTTGAACTCGCCGAAACCGGCTCGCTGAAAGGCACGGCCGAGGTCGAGGATGCTGAAATCTCCGGCGTTTTTGAAGGCGATCTGGTCGTGCATGGCAAACTCACCATCCACTCCACCGGTCGCGTGCGCGGCAACATCACCTATGGAGAAATCGAAATCCAGCGTGGTGGCCAAATCTCGGGCAATATCCGCAACTCGGCGGATGCCAAGCAAGCCCAGAACAAACCCCGCGCGGCGTAAGGTTTCGCTTGCCACGTAACGCTGTACTCGCGTTCGATGTCGCCTGCATCGGCGGCACCGTGGCGCTAGCGGTCGAGGGCGCGGTGACAAGCCGCGTCCTCGCTCCCTCGCAACAAGCCGCATTACTGATGCCGACGATCGACGCGCTGCTGCGCGAAGCGGGCGTGGAGTACGCGGCGCTCACGCGCATCCTAACCACGCTCGGGCCAGGCAGCTTCACCGGTGTGCGCATCGGCCTTGCAACCTTGCACGGGCTGGTGATGGCATGCCCCGTTCCCATCGCGCTCGTCACCACGCTCGAAGCCCTCGCCTGGCAAGCCATACGGGCAGACGCCGTGCCCCCGCAGGGCCGTTTTGTCACCAGCCTCCGCGCAGGCAAGGGCGAGGTTTATGCGCAAACCTTCCAGCGCGAGGGAAGCCACCCCACCGCCCTCGACAACGCCCATCTCGCCCCCGAAACGCAGGCGTGGAACCTGCCCGTGTTCGGCTACGATCCGCATCGCGAAACGGCACCGATGCCGGATGCGGCAGTGCTCGTCCATATTGCCGAGCATTTACCCATCCGCCTGCTTGCCGAAGCCGTTCCCCACTATATCCGCCCGCCGGATGCCGCCATTCCCAAACCGCTCGCATGGCTGGCATAACCTCACCCTAACCGCAACCCCAGCCCAGAGGCCCCCATGCGTCACGCCCTCCTCCTCGCCCTGCTCCTCACCACCGCCTGCGTCGATGCCCCCGCCCCCTGGCATCCCGAGCCGCTGCATTTTGCCGATGCGGCACACCCGCCGCTACGCGTGCAGGCCGCCACCATCCGCGTGGTGGAAGCACCGCGCCGCGCCACCGCCAACCATGTCGAGGAGCGCTTCCCCACCCCGCCCGCGCGCGCGCTGCGCCAATGGGCAAGCGAGCGTCAGGCCGCACCACCCGGCGGCCACGGCACGCTCGAAGTCAGCATCGATGACGCCAGCGTTATCGAAGTCCCCCTCGCCGACACCATAGGCGTGAAAGGCCTCTTCACCGACGATCAGGACGCACACTACTACGCAAAGCTACACGTCACTTACCGTTACTACTCCGGCGCAAGCGCGCTGGCCGATGCCACGGGCGATGTCGAAATCCAGCTCTCGCGCAGCATCCACGAGCGCGCCACCGTGGTCGAACGCGAGCAATTGTTCGACGCCATGACCCGCGACCTTCTCCAGCGCTTCGATCAGGAAGCGAACACGCGCCTCCACCAATATTTCTCGAACTGGCTGCAATAAGTGCATAACG
>CAZUOS010000171.1:0-4091 GCA_964621415.1 uncultured Azospirillum sp. | reverse complement strand
GCCCTGAACATAAGACTTAACAAAATCTTTTTGATAGTCGTGGACTATATACTCCTTACCATCAGACTTCCGAATCTGAGACTCAAGAATGTCTAGCGCGTCTATCTCAAGTTCATGACTCTGTGGGATCTGGAACAAATCCTCTTCAAACTTCGGCAATTGCCCCGTGCCAAACAACGCCGCGTCCTTCACCAGATACGGCACCTGATGCTCGGTGTAGCCGAACGTGCCGGTGTGCAGATCGAGCATAAACGCCGCGAGCGCCCGCTCGAGCCGCGCCAACGCCCCACGCAGCACCACGAAGCGACTGCCAGACATTTTCGCCGCCGCCTCGAAATCCATCATCCCGAGGGCTTCGCCCAAATCGAAATGTTCCTTCGGTGCAAACGCGAAGTGAGGCTTCTTGCCCACCACGCGCAGCTCCACATTTGCCGCTTCATCCGCACCATCCGGCACATCCGCCGCCAGCAGGTTGGGAATGCGCGCGAGCCTATCTTCGAGCGCGCCCGTGTCGTTCTGCGCGGCTTCGAGCGCGGCGATTTTTTCTTTGATGCTGCCCGCTTCCGCCTTCAGGCTTTCGGCTTTGGCTTTATCCGTCCGCATCGCCTCGCCGATGGCTTTGGCCACTTCGTTCCGGCGCGCTTGTAGGTTCTGCAGCTCGGTTTGCCCGGCGCGCTTTTCCGCATCCAGGCGGAGGATTTCGTCCACATCGAACGCGCCCTTGCGGCGTGCCAGCGCGGCCTTGAACGCTTCGGGGTTCTCGCGGATGGATTTGATGTCGTGCATGATGGCTCTTCCGTTTATTGGCGCGTCATTGCGAGCGATAGCGAAGCAATCCAGCGAAACACAACTTATTCGCTGGATTGCTTCGCTCCGCTCGCAATGACGCTCTCTCCCTCCCTCCGCCGACGCTCCACGCCACGGCCGATCAGGATCGACACCTCATAAAGCGCGTAAAGCGGAATGAAAAGCAGGATTTGCGAGAGAATATCCGGCGGGGTGATGACCGCCGCGATGGAAAGCAGAATCACCACCGCGTAGCGGCGGCCGCGCGCCAGCGTCTCGACCCCGACCAGCCCGAAGCGAATGAGCAGCGTCATCAGAATCGGCAGTGGGAAGGCCAGGCCAAACGCCAGCACGATGTGCATGACCAGGCCGAGATACTCGCTCACCCGCGCCTCGACCATCAGCGGTACGGCGCTTTGCCCACGCGGCAGCTCGAAGCTGAGGAAGAACGCGAAGGCCTTCGGCATCACGAAGAAATAGGCAAGTGCGGCGCCTGCAAAAAACAGCAGTGGCGCCGAGATGAGATAGGGCGCGAGCACCGCGCGCTCGTGCTTATAAAGCCCCGGCGCGAGGAAGCCATAGACCTCCGTCGCCACATAGGGGAAGGAGAGGAAAAACCCGCCATACACGGCGAGCTTGAGGTAGGTGACGAAGGTTTCCGGCAGGCTGGTGGCGATGAGCCGATGGGTGCTATCCTCGCCAAATGCGGCGGCGAGCGGCTGTAGGAAAAACTGGTAAATATCCGCCGCGAAACCATAGCAGAGCGCCGTCGCCAACAGCCAGGCGGCACCGGCGCGCATCACCCGCGCACGCAGCTCGATAAGATGGGTGATGAGCGGCGCTTCCGTCATGCGTCGGCTTTCGGCTTATCTTTCAGCGCGTCAAGCTGGGTTACATCATAGGCTTTCTGCGGCTTGCCATCCATGTCGATAATCGTCGTCACCTCGCGCTCGATCTCGTGCAGGCCTGTTTCTTCCACCAATTGCGCCGCCTGCGCCTTGAGGCCGAGATACAGCGCCCGCAGCTCGTGCAGCGCTTTCGCTACATGGCGCACTACCACGGGCAGATCCTTCGGCCCGACGAACACAATCGCCGCCACCGCAATCAGCAATAATTCGGAAAAGCTGAAATCGAACATGCGAGTGCCTAGTGCTTAGTGCCTAGTGCTTAGTAGACACCCGCCTCACTAGGCACCAGGCACTAAGCACCCCACACTATTTTTCCTTATCTTCCGGCGGCAGGACTTCCTGTTTGCCCTTCTCCAGCTCGTCGCGCAGGTTGCGGATGCCTTTGCCGATATCGCCCATCACGCGCGGTAGCTTGCCCGCGCCGAAGAAAATCAGCACCACAATCAGTACCAGTAGCCAGTGCATGACACCCATAACGCCTCACGTTGTTGTAAGAGGGGCGTCATTGCGAGCGGTAGCGAAGCAATCCATCCCGGCTAGCGCCAAAGCTGGCCTGGATGACAGTTTTTGTGGACTGGATTGCTTCGCTACCGCTCGCAATGACGCTGAAAAAATCATCCACGCCCTCCTACCACGCACCTCAGGCCACGGCAAGCATGTCCTGCCACTCGGCCAGCAAGGCGGCTTCGGCGGCGGGGTTCGGGGCGCGGCGGCAGGCGGCGGCGCGGGTGGCGCGGCGCAGAGCGTCGCCCTCCAGCCAGCGGCTGGCGCGCGCAACATCCTGCATTTCCGCCATATTTCCATTACAATGGAGCACCAGGTCGCACCCGGCGGCCAGTGTCATCTCAGCGCGCGAAGCGTAGCTGCCGCCGAGGGCTTTCATGCTGAGATCGTCGCTCATCAGCAGCCCGTCGAAGCCGATTTCCTCACGGATAAAGCGGATGACGGTGGGCGATAGCGTCGCCACACGCTCGGCATCGAGCGCGGTGTAAAGGATATGCGCCGTCATGGCGAGCGGCAGGTCGGCGAGCGCCTTAAAAGGCACGAAATCGCTCGCAGCCAGCTCAGCCAGCGGCGCGGTGACGATAGGCAGCGCCTCGTGGCTATCGAGCGTGGCGCGGCCATGGCCGGGGATGTGCTTCAGCACCGGCAGCACGCCGCCATCGAGCAGCCCTTCGGCCTGCGCACGGCCGAGTTCTGCCACCACGCGCGCGTCACTGCCAAAGGCGCGATCGCCGATGATGGCGTGGCATTCGGGTGCCAGCACGTCGGCCAGCGGCGCGCAATCGGTGCTGATCCCCAGCCCGCGCAATTCCTCGGCGATCAGCCGCGCATTCACATACACCGCGCGCGCCGCATCGCCCCGCGCCGCGAGCGCGAGCGCCGGAGGATAGGCCCGCCAATGCGGCGGACGCAGGCGCGCCACGCGGCCACCTTCCTGGTCGATCAAGATCTCGGCGAAGGCGTGGGTAAGCAGGCTGCGGATTTCCGTCACCAGCGCCCGCACCTGCGCCGGGCTCTCGATATTCCGTGCGAAGAGAATCACACCATAGGGCTGCTCGGCCACGAGAAAAGCTCGCTCGGCCGCTGTCAAAACGGTGCCTGCCACGCCACAAATGAAAGATTTTGCTCTCTGGAGATGCTCCGCCATATCGGCCACACCGCACGCGATTACTTAAGCCACAACGGCGGCCACAATGGCAAAATGGTGCCGGTAGCGCAATCCTAATCGTAAAGGCACTGTCCATAGTTGCGGGCTGTTACAGCGGTACAACAGCGGGGGTGCAGGAGGTGGGTTTGCTGGGTTTATATGGCGAGGTTTTGCAAGCCCCTTTATTTTTACTGAACTACTATTGATTGCCGACTAGCATCGGTAGGTCTATCCTCTGGATGATTCTACAGTTGCGCACCTTCTCTGCCCTCATGACACCCACTGGATCGACATCTCCGAAATTGATCCGGCCCTAGAGGGTTACGTTCTTGTTTTTCAAGCCGAGGGATCAGATTATCATCTCTTACTGAAAGGCTAGATTCAATTTTCATTCTGCTGCAATCAACCAAATAGGCTGCTCCATCAAAAAGAATCTCACTGTTTTCAATATTTCTGCTTCCAGCAGCCGGAATATTCTCTGCTGGCAAAATAATTCTATGGACCGTTAAAGCCCGAGGGTGAAGCAAAGATAGAGTGGGTGGTTTTTCGGTAACCCACATTTTCTGATTACCTTCTTGTCCCACGTCCACCAGATAGCCACACCACAGGCGATCTCTTGCTAAGTTGGATCTTTTGCTTTCCATTGCCGTCACTTCTTTTTGTAATCTTTCATTGGGTTCAGGATTTGATAAATCTGATAATTCGGGAATCCCATGAAAATGGCCATAGCGGGCATCGGCATAGGT
>CAZUOS010000170.1:0-4097 GCA_964621415.1 uncultured Azospirillum sp. | reverse complement strand
CCTTGCCGCCGGGCACATAGACCCCGACGGATGCCAGCGGCGCATATTGCCAGCCGAGCGTCACCCCTGCCCCATCCACATAGCGGTGACTTGCGGGCTTCTGTGCTTCGTGATAGGCGCGGATACGCTCCGCCGCGAGCGCCAGCGCCGCCTTCACGTCGGCTGCGCAGGTGGCTTCGGCGTGGGCGATTTCGGCTTCGGAAATACGCAACTGTTCGGGCACGATTTTCTCGAACTGCTGAGTATAGGCGCGCACGGCCTTATCCCCCCGGTCGCGCACATCGCCCACAATGGTGCGCACGGTATAGGCAACATCCGCCGCAGCGGCCTCGCGGCTATGCAGCAGCTGCGCAAGGGCGGCGTCAAAATCTGCTTGCGTGTGGGTGAGGCGTGCGGTCATACAATCTCTAAATCCATTAGCATCCACTTAGTGTGCGGGCAGCTATTTTATCATATGCGACGCCTTGACCCCTTTTTCTGGATAGAAAAAGCGTTGGCGTGGAAACATCGTAATGCCCCGATACATCAATCAGAAAATCAGGGATGCCATCACCGTTCATGTCCCCCGACCATAAAAGTTTCGGCTCTGCATCGTTGAGTGTCGGAATTTCCACGAGCGTTTGTATGCTTTTTCTGCCTACTACTGCTAGCTGATACCCTTCGGCATCCTCTCTTCCTTGTGCCATCTTTTTTGCACTTGCGATGAGCGTAATGTCGGGGAAGTGAAGCGACGTATTCGGAGATAGCGCAATCGAAGAGGAGCCATTCCAACCTTCTTTGGGGACTACTTCACGAAGGGTTGAACCTGATTTTAGCGGCAGCCCGCGCACATAAAAAATCGCATTGATGTAGGTCGGTTTAAATACGAGTTTTCTTCCTGTATCCTGGCCTTTGGCATCCACAATTTCATCGTGCACTACTTCCGCTGATACTCGCACTTTTTCGGCAGCATATCCAGCGCTTGGCGCAACTATGGCGAACCATTCCTGACCCGTCACCACATCGCTCACATCGGCACCGTGGTAAATCTCGTCAGCACCTCCGGCTAGAAGTATTTGTACGGCCGGTTTTGCGTACGCCGTCGTTGGCACGGCAAGGAACGCAAAGGTAGCAAACAAGAGTCTTGAAATGATTTTCATACCATCACCCCCCGAAAGGCCTCGATCATGGCGTTCACTTCCGCAAAGCGGGTTTTGTACGCCGCGCGGTGGACGATGAGGCGCGAGGAAATATCCATGATTTTTTCGACCTCGACCAGGCCGTTCGCGGCGAGTGTCGCGCCGCTACTGACCAGATCGACAATGCGTTCGGAAAGGCCAATCGCGGGTGCCAGCTCCATCGCGCCGTTCAGGTGAATACACTCGGCCTGCACGCCGCGCGCGGCGAAATAGCGGCTCGTGAGGTTCGGGTATTTGGTGGCGATGCGCACATGGCTCCAGCGTGTGGGGTCGTCGCGTTCGGCCATGCTTTGCGGCTCGGCGACGCTCAGGCGGCATTTCCCGATGCCAAGGTCCAGCGGTGCGTAGAGATCGGGGTAGCTGAACTCCTCGATCACGTCGCTGCCCGCAACGCCGACTTGCGCCGCGCCATAGGCCACGAATGTCGCCACATCGAACGCGCGCACGCGGATGATGGAGAGGCCCTCGATGTTCGTCGCGAACTTAAGGGCGCGGCTTTTATCATCGAAAAACGCGGGCTCAGGGGTAATCCCCGCCGCGTGCATGCGGGGCGCCAGCTCGTCGTAAATACGCCCTTTCGGCAGAGCCAGAATCATGGGGGATGTGAGGATCATGGGCATAGCGCGCATTCATACCGACGTGGCCATCCGTTGGCAAGTGCCGCAATTTTTGCTAGTCCTCCGGTGGATTTCCTGCTATGGTGTGCACATGTACACAAGTGAACATACCCCTGCGAGCAGCACCTTGACCGTTCGCCTCAAAAGCTCGGTGAGGGACGATCTTGACCGTCTTTGCTCGCAAACGAAGCGTACGCGCTCCTTCCTGGCGGCGGAAGCGATTGAGGCCTATGTCGCCTATGAAACCGCAATTGCGCGGGGTGTTGAACGTGGCCTGAAAGACATGCGCGCCAATCGCGTCGTTTCCCACGCGGCAGCGATGGATCAGCTCGACGCTGAGATTGCGCGCGTGGCACGAGCAAAGCCGTGAAGCGCCGTAGCGTGGTATGGTCGCACACGGCGCTTGCCGATGTGCTCGCCATTGCGCGCTATATTGCGGCGGAAAACCCGCCTGCTGCCCGTCGCGTCGCGGCAATGATCCGTAAGACTGCGGGAAAACTGGGCGACGCCGCCACCGGTCGCCAGGGACGTGTGCACGGCACTTACGAAAAGCCGCTCGCGCGCTATCCGTATATCCTTGCTTATGCCATCGAGTCGATGAAAAACGGGCGCGAGCGCATCGTGATGCTGCATGTCATTCACATGAAGCGCCAATGGGAGGCCGGGCGCTGGCCCGAAGGAGATTGAACCAACCCACCGCGCCGCGCCCTATTTCCCGCCTTCGTTATAGCTATCCACCGTGAGGGTGCCGTTGACGATGCGGTCGCGCGCGGTGGCGACCTGCTCGATCAGCGGTTCGGTCATCAGCGCGCGGTTATACTGATCGACCGCATAATCGAGCGCGCCTTCCTTCACCCCGAGATATTGCAGGCCCGAGGTCCAGCTCCCGTCGTGCGCTTGCCTCAGCGTGTCGTAAACCGCCGCATCGACCCGTTTTACCATGGAGGTGAGCACCCGCCCGGGGTAAAGCCCGTTCTGGTTCGTATCCACCCCGATGGCGAGCTTCCCGGTTTCATCGGCCGCTTTCAGCACCCCAATGCTCGAGCCACCGGCGGCGGCAAACACCACCTCCGCACCTTCATGAAATTGCGAAATCGCGATGGTGTGGGCTTTTTCCGGGTTGTTCCAGGCATCGGCGTTGTTGCCCACCATTTGCACATTCACCACCGCATTGGGGGCGGCGTATTTCACCCCTTGGGTGAAGCCCGCCGCGAAATTACGAATCAGCGGGCCATCCATGCCCCCCACAAACCCGATGAAACCGTTATGGCTCATTTTCCCGGCAATGATGCCGACGAGAAACGCGCCTTCGTTATTCTTGAACAGCACCGAATGCACATTCTGATAGATGGGCGGCACCAACCCATCGATCACGGTGAAATGCGTCATCGGATAATCCGGCGCCAGTTTCGAGACCGGCTCCACGCTTAAATTGCCGAGCAGCACCACCGGGTTCGCGCCCGATTCCGCCGCGCGCTGGATGGCGGCGGGCAGTTCCTCCACCGTTTTCACCTGCACCACCTCGATGGGCGATTTGAACTCTTCCTCGGCGCGGATGATGCCGTTATAGGCAGCATGAATGAAGGTGCTGTCTTTGCCCTCGCCCGAATATTGGTAGATGATGGTGGGCTTATATATCTCGGCCCGCGCATGCGGGGCTTCCTCGGCCACGGCGCACGTCGCCGCCAACGTCACTGCGACCAGGCTGCCACGCACGAGCCATTTCTTCCAGTTGCGGACGTAACGCATCTTGTGCCGCTCAGAGATTCATGAAAGACTGCAGCATACGCCGAATGGCGGCCCTGCGCAATCCTGTTCTCTGCTGGAACGTTTCTATGCCTCTTACCCTGCTTGCCGACGCTATTGCTGCCGAAGGGCTCGACCTCTATCTTGTGCCGATGGCGGATGAGTTTGGCAGCGAATATATCCCGCCCTCGGCGGCGCGGTTGCCCTATCTCACGGGCTTTACCGGCTCGGCCGGGTTCGGCGCGTTCTGGGCCAAGCCGAACGACACCCATCGCCACAGCCTGTTTGTCGATGGACGCTACACGCTGCAAGCCGCGCGCGAAATCGGCGAGCGGCCGATTGCCCTGGTGCATAGCAGCGAAGTGAGCTTCGCCCAATGGCTCGAGGGCCAGGGCGAAGACTTGCGCATCGGGTTCGACCCCTGGCTCACACCTGAAGCGCAGCGCGACGCATGGGAGAAAGCCTTTCCTCGCCATCGCTGGCAGGCCGTTGCGACCAATCTGGTGGATCGGATCTGGACGGATCGCCCTGCCCCACCCTCGGGCGCGATTCACCT
>CAZUOS010000169.1:0-4120 GCA_964621415.1 uncultured Azospirillum sp. | reverse complement strand
AAATAGCGAGCGATAAATCTACTTATCTACCTATTGATTTCTTATAGCTATCTATGCATTTAGGAAAAATGGCGGCAACATCATTGCTACTCCAATTCCAAGAATAGTCTTCGGAACCTTTATATTTATAGAGCAGCTTTGGCTTTAATTCTTCCGTACATGGGGCAAGCGCTTTAACGCATTTATCATAATCTGGAAGATTCGTTGAGGTAAGCTCAAAAAGCTTATTTTCCATGCACTGCAGTCTCGCAACCTCCTCGGCGGCCTCGTTACGATTGGGGGTTCCGTGTGCTTCTCTCCAAACGTTGGTAGGTTTTGTCATAGGGTACTCCTGCAAAAATGTTGCGACTAGCCGAACAATAGCAAACGCTATTGGGTTACTGTGTGACAGTTTTATGAAATCTTTTCTGATACAACAGAAGTACCTTATGTGCGTTTAGTCAGTATAAAGCTGGCAAACCACCGCCCGCACGGTATGGTTCGGGTCTGACGACGCAAGGACGTGAGCATGTTTCAAACCATTCCCGCTGGAATCCCCTTTGCCGAAGCGGCCGCACAGCAGGTGATGGATTGCCTGCCGCGCGAGGATTGGCCACATGCCGTACTGCTGGTTCCCACCCGGCGCGCCATTCCGCTGCTGCGCGATGCGCTGGTGGCCGCTGCTGACGCGGCGAGCGTGCGCCTACCGCGCATTCTGCCGCTGGCCGATGCCGAAGGGCTGGCCTTCGCCCTGTATGGAGCCGAAGCCCTGACGTTTCTGGCACCGATTCCACCCGCCATGCGTCCGTTCGAGCATCGTTGCCTGCTGGCCCGGCAGGTGCAGGCGTTCGAGGCGCGTCGCAGCGGCAAGCCGGTGACGCTGGCCTATGCCTTTGCCCTCGCCGAATCGCTGATGGCGCTGCAGGAGCAATGCGCACGGCATCGGGTGACGCTGTCGCAAGCGCGGCTGCGCCCCCTCGCCTCGGCCGATTTTGCCACGCACTGGCAGCAGTCGCTGGCGTTCCTCAGCATTCTCACCGATCACTGGCCCGAGGTGCTCGCCGCCACGGGGCGCATTCCCACTGCCGCGCGCGAAGTGGCACAAATGGAAGCCCTCCTCGCCGCGTGGGATGCCGCCCCGCCCAGCGTGCCCGTGTTCGCCCTGGGCTCCACCGGTAGCCAACCGCTGACGGCCGAGCTGCTGGTGCGTATTGCCCGCTTGCCGCACGGCGGCGTGGTGGTGCCGGGTCAGCCTGATGCAGCGGCATCCGCACCCGGCCAGGCGCTCTATCACATCGCCGCGCTCGCCGCCCGGCTTGGCGAATCCCCAGGCCCGAACCCCGAACCTCGCTCCCCAATCCCCGAACCGCGCATCACCCTCATCCCTTGCGCCCATGCCGAGGAAGAGGCCCGCCTGGTGAGCCTGCTGATCGCCGAAGGCCTCGCGGCCGATGCCAAGGCCACGGTCGCGCTCGTCACCCCGCAGGAGGATTTCATGGCCCGCGTGGCAGCGCATTTGCGGCGCTTTAATATCGTCGCCGACCGTATGAGCCACGGCACGCTGGCGCACACAATGCGCGGCAGCCTGTGGGCAGCGCTCGCGGCGGCGTTGCGCGCACCGGGGCGGCTGGTGGCCTTACGCGCGTTGCTGCATCATCCGCTGCTGGGGGTGGATGCCGCGCTGCTCGAGGGCCTCGCAGAAGGTTGGCACGGCTTCAACCGGCGCGGGGTGGGCAAGCTGCCCGCCCATGCGGAAAGCCTGCGCAGCCATGCGGATTACCCCTTGCTGGCACGGGCGGTGGCGACCTTGGCGACACTCGGCGCCGCGCACCATACCGCCAAAGGGTGGATGGCCGCGCTCACCCAATGGCTGGCGGCGTTTCCCCTCGCCCCGGCGCAAGGGGAAGAGGCGGTGGCCGACGCCCTCGCCGCCCTGGCGGATGCCGAGCTGTTCGGCCCGCTCGATGCGGAATCCATCGCCGATCTCATCGACGAAAGCCTGCGCACTCCCTGGCGCGATGCGGGCCTCGGCACCCATCCGCGCGTGGCCATGCTCACCCCGGTGGAGGCGCGGTTGCACGCGTTCGACCGGGTGGTGATCGCCAACCTCGAGGATGCGGTGTGGCCTGGCAATCCGCCGCCAAACCCGTGGCTGAACCTTGCGGCGCAAACGGCGCTTGGCCTGCCCGCACCGGCCGAGCATGCGAGCCTGATGGCGCATGATTTCCACCTGCTTTCGGCGATGCCGGAGGTATTCTGCACCTATGCCGAACGGGCGGGCGGCGGCCCGGTTCCCCGCTCGCGCTTTCTCGAGCGGCTGGGGTTTTCCCCCTCCGCCGATCGCGCGACCTTCCGCGCCCGCACCGCCGCGCTTGATGCGGCCACCGCCTATACCCCTGCCGCGCCGCCACGGCCGATGCCAGACTCGGCGCTGCGCCCGCACCGCCTGCGGGTGACGGATCTCGACCTACTGTTCCGCGATCCCTACAGCCTCTATGCGCGCGAGGTGCTGGGCCTGCGGGCGCGTCCTGCGCTCGATGCCAGCCCGGAAGCGAGCGATTTCGGCAACCTCACCCACCGCGCGGTCGAGGCCCTAACCCAGCATTGGAACCATACCGGCCACGCGGCCGATGAGGCCACGCTGTCGCGGCTTGCCGATCAGGCCCTGCGCGATTTCTCGGAGCAGCCGAACGTTGCCTATTTCTGGCGCGAGCGGCTGCGCAATGGCCTGCATTACCTCAACCGCATCGAGGCGGAGCGCCGCGCTCATACGCCGCTCACGGTGGAAAGCGAACGCGCCGTGGAGGGAGAGCTGACACTCGGGGAGTCCACCCGCATCGCCCTTTACGGACGGATCGACCGCATCGAGCGCCAGCCCAACGGCGCACGCGCGCTGGTGGATTACAAAACCGGCAGCGCCCCCAGCGAGAAAGACGTGCTCTCGGGCCGGGCGCTGCAATTGCTCGCCTACGCGTGGTTGCTGGGCGATGCGCCCGCGCAAACGCTCGAATATTGGCAGTTGCCACGCCTCGGGGCCGAGGGGGAAATCACCCAGATCGCGCCCGATGCAGCAACGCTTGCAACGCTGGAATCCGCCCTCTGCGCCGCACTGCGCGATATGCTCGATGCTGAAACGCCTTTCCTCGCCTTGGCCGAAGAAAGCGATTATGATGGCCTCACTCGCCGCGCTGAATGGGCCTAAATCTTCGGAGGGCATTGCATCCGTTGACTTTGGCAGCGCTGCGACGCAGGAAAAGACTTCTCCCCCAACCGGGGAGAGGGAGAGCAAAAGTCACCACATCGACAAACTTCGAGGTAAGCAATCGTATCATTCCCCCTTTTTTCAAAGAAAGCACCGCATGCACCCCAGCTCGTTTCTCCTCAGCCCTTCGGGCCACCGCATTCACTATCAGCACACTCCTGGCGAGGGTGTCGGTGTGCTGTTCTGCCCCGGCTACCGCTCGGACATGCACTCCACCAAAGCCACGGCGCTGGCGGAATGGTGCGCGGCGGCGCGCGCGCCCCTCACCCGCTTCGACTACCATGCCCATGGCGGCTCGGAGGGGGAGTTTATCGATTTCACCATCGGCGGAGCAGTGGCCGATGCGCGCGCCGTGCTGGAACAGGTCGCCACCGGGCCGCAGATTCTCATTGGTTCCAGCATGGGGGCGTGGGTGGCGCTGCACGTGGCGCTCGCGGGTAAAGGCCAGGTGCGCGGGCTGATCGGCATCGCCAGCGCGCCGGACTTCAGCGAACGGCTGATGTTTGCGCGCTTCTCGCCCGAGGACCGCGCGCGGTTGCTCGAAGAAGGGGTCGTCTGGGCCTATAGCGAAATGACTGGCTCGGAATATCCGATTGGCCGTCGCTTCATCGAGGAAGCGCGGCAGCAGCTATTGCTCGAGGATGTGATCGGGCTCGAGATTCCGGTGCAGCTGTTTCACGGTCAGGCCGATGTCGATGTGCCGTGGGAAACCTCGCTGCTGCTGGCCGAACGGCTGATCGGCGAGGAAGTCACCCTCACCCTCATCAAGGACGGCGACCACCGCCTCAACCGCCCTGCCGACCTCAGCCTGATGACCGACGCGCTCGGCCGCATGCTCGCAAGCCTGACCTAAGCGCCTGACGCGAAAAAACGAGCTGC
>CAZUOS010000168.1:0-4162 GCA_964621415.1 uncultured Azospirillum sp. | reverse complement strand
CCGGGGGCACAGGCGGTTCGCGGCTGCTTTCCTGGCTGGTGCTGGGCGTGGCGGTGGGCGGCTTTGCCGGCCTTGCCTATTATGCCTATCATGCTGGGAACAAAGCCCAAGGCACCGACGGCACGGTCGAGATCGCGGCGGATGCGTCGCCCATCAAGGAAGCGCCGGCCAATCCCGGCGGCGAGGAGTTCGCCAACAAGGATAAAACCATCTACGACGTGATTACCCCCGGCGGCCCGGCCGCCGAAAAAGGCGAAAAACTGCTGCCCGAGCCGGAACGCCCCGTCGCCGCCGCCAACACCGAGGATAGCGAAGACGACGCCCCGCCATCCCCCGCCGCCACGCCGGAAAAAGCCAAAGAACTCGCGGCCGCAACCGCCGCGGCCGCAGCCGCCACCGTGGTGGCTGCCAGCCCTGCGCCCAAACCGGTAGAGGCTAAGCCGCCGGTGGTAGCTCCTGTGGCAGCACCTGTGGCGGCCACGGCAGCCCCCCAAACGGTGAGCGAGCAGCCCGTGGCAGTCGCCGCCAATGCGCCAGCAAGCTACGCCAGCCCCACCATCATCAACGAAAAAACCCTGACCGGGAAAAAGGACGAAGCCGCCAAGGCCGAGCCTGGCACGGAAGCGAAAAAACCCACCGCCAAAGCGCCCGAGAAAAAACCGGTCGAGAAGAAACCCATCGACAAAAAAACCGAGAAAAAATCTGAGGAAAAACCCGTCGCCGGGGGCGCCTATAAGCTGCAACTCGGGGCGTTTAAGTCCGAAAGCGAGGCGCAGGCCGCCTGGAAAAAAATGGTCGCAAGCCACGGCACCGTGCTGAAAGGCTCCCCGACGATTGTGAAGGCGGCGCTGCCCAATGGCACGTTCTATCGCCTGCGCGCGGGCAGTTTCGCCAGCGCCGATGCCGCCAAAGCCGCCTGCGCCAAACTGGGCGGGCAGGCCTGCTTCCCGGTGAAGTAGGGGGCTGGCTCGGTCGCGTCTGAGGACAGGAACGCTATGGTGCTGGAAAATAAACTCAATCTCACAAGCCAAGTGGAGCTTAGCAAGGCCGAGGAAAAGATCAGCAAGCAGAAAGCCAAGCAGCTATTCGATTCAGGAGTCATCCATACGCTTGCTGTCGGTACGTTTGCGGGGCTGGCGGAGATTCATCGCCTGCTGTTCGAGGATATCTACGACTTTGCGGGAAAGATCCGCGAAGTGAACATCGCCAAAGGCAATTTCCGCTTTGCACCGCTGATGTATTTGCAGCCCGCGCTCGCGCATATCGATACGATGGGGCAGGGAAGTTTCGATGAAATTATTGAGAAATATGTCGAAATGAATGTTGCCCACCCGTTCCGCGAAGGAAATGGCCGGGCCATGCGGATTTGGCTCGATGGTATGCTGAAGGCCAGCCTTCAGCAAGTGGTGGACTGGAATCGGGTGGATAAGGATGCCTACCTCTCGGCCATGGAAAGAAGTGTGGTAAAAGACATTGAAATCAAGCACCTGCTGCGTGGGGCGTTGACCGGCAACATCCATGACCGCGCCCTCTACATGAAGGGCATCGACGCCAGCTACTATTATGAGGGCTATAGCGAGTTTAAGACCGAGGAGCTGTAGGGCACTGTAGATACTATCTTGCCCAGGTCAACCTCATGAGATTTTAACGAAAGTCAGTAGCGTGTCATCCCCGAGTTAGTGTCGTCCAAAAATCTTCTTCAGATTTTTGGTCACGACACTTCATCGGGGATCCAGCAAAAAACAAGCAATACATACTGCACTACTGCCGTTTTTTAAGAACTGGATCCCCGATGAAGCTTTCCTACGAAAAACGAAGACGTTTTTCGGGAAAGCTAGCTCGGGGATGACAAGATCATAGGCTTTTCAATATAAATCTCATGAGGTGGCCCTACTGCTTTGCCGCTTTCTCCTTGACGGTGGCGCGCAGTTCTGGCATATCAACCGTGGGTTACATCGTAACTCTTTGATGCCTCCTCTTCGATTCGCTCCGGTGAATTCTACGGTGGTGCGAATGGAGGTTCCTCTCCTTTCGATTGACGCAAAGAGCCGGTGTGGCTTGCTCCTGCCACCGTCACGGTGATGGTGCGCGGGGAAATTGCCATTGCTTAAGGAGTTTCATAATGGCTACCGGTATTGTTAAATGGTTCAACCCCACCAAAGGCTACGGCTTCATCCAACCGGATGCAGGCGGGGCAGATGTGTTCGTACACATCACGGCGCTTGAGGCTGCAGGCCTGCGCTCGCTGAACGAAGGTCAGAAAGTCAGCTACGAGCTGGTTACCAGCAAGGGCAAGACTTCGGCTGGCAACCTGAAAGTTGCGGCCTAAGCCAATGAGACTCCCGCCGGAGATTTTCTCCGGCGGGGTATTTCCGGGCACTTCCATGACCGGGATTTTCTGGAGCACATGCTCAGAAAATCCAGCGAAAAAGTTCCCTCCCTTCGGGGGTAGTTTGACTCAGTTCGAGCCAGACCAGAAAAGCGGGTAATATCGTCACCCGCACTACGTAGTACCTAGCTACGCCGCAGCGCCTGCGCTGTCGTTGAATGTGTTTAGGTGCTGCATGCGCAATGGCGCGCCACCGTTCCATCTCACGCTTTGAATATGGTTCGCAGGCTGATTGGCTTGCGGCACTGGCGTATGAGGTGTTTTTTAACCGATACACATTTCAACCATAGGACTAAGATTTCCATGCAACATTTTGATGAACTGAACTTACCGCCGCAATTGCGCGCGAGCCTCGCGGCCATGAACTTCACCACCCCGACGCCAATCCAGGCGCAGGCGATTCCGCATGCGCTCGAGGGGCGCGACGTGCTCGGCACGGCGATGACGGGTTCCGGCAAAACCGCCGCCTTCTCGATCCCGATGATTACGCGCATGCTCACCTCCTCGCGCGGGACAGCGCTGATCCTCACCCCCACGCGCGAACTCGCCGATCAGGTCGAGGAAGTGGTGAAAAAGCTGCTCGGGGCCATGAGCCCGATCAAGACGGCGCTGCTGATTGGCGGCGAGTCGATGCCGAAGCAACAGCAGCAATTGCGCATGCGTCCGCGGATTATTGTCGGCACGCCGGGGCGGGTGATCGACCACCTCCAGCGCGGCAGCCTGATGCTGCATGACGCGAACTACCTGGTGCTCGACGAGACCGACCGCATGCTCGACATGGGCTTCGAGGATCAGATTCTGCAAATCCTGAAATACGTGCCCATGCAGCGCCAAACCTTGCTGTTCTCGGCAACGCTGCCGCCGCAGATTTTGAAACTCTCGGAGAAATATCTGCGTAACCCCGTGCGGGTGGAAGTGGGCGAGGCGAACAAAGCCGCCGACCGCATCGAGCAAAAAACCGTGCGGGTGAACCATGAAGCGAAATACGACCAACTGCTGCACGAGCTGAAAGAGCGCGCGGGCACGGTGATTGTGTTCGTGAAGTCGAAATACGGCACCGAGAAGCTGGCGGCCAAGCTGCGCAAATCCGGCCATACGGCGGATGCGATTCATGGCGACCTGGAGCAGCGCAAACGCGAGCGCGTGCTCGAGGCCTTCCGCAACAAACATCACCGCGTGCTGGTGGCGACCGATATCGCCAGCCGTGGCCTTGATATTCCGCATATCGAGCATGTGATTAACTACGACCTGCCGCAAGCGCCGGAGGATTACATCCACCGTATCGGCCGTACGGGGCGTGCGGGTGCGGATGGCGCGGCGGTGAGCTTCATCGCGCCGGAAGACGGGCTGAAATGGCGGGCGATTCAGAAACTGATGAACCCCGACGCGACGCCGGACCCGCTGCCAGAAGGCAGTGCCGCGCCGAAGAAAAAGCGCCGTCGCGGTGGCCGTGGGCGTAGTGGCGGCGAAGGCAGGAGCGAGGGCGCGTCGCGCCAGGGTTCTGGCCGCGCATCGTCGTCGGCACCGCGTGCCGAGGCCCCGCGTCACCGCGCCCCGCGCGAGCAATCGCGCCCGGCAGCGCCGCGTGCGGAGGCAAGCGCAGCCCCCGCCGCCGCGCAAGGCGATGGGCACGGCAAATCGCTGGCAGGATTGCTGCGGGCAATTTAGGGTAAAGGATTCCAGAGCATGCCCGCTCCCCCCTTGAGGGGGGAGCTGGCGCTCTGGAATCATTACGCTCGCGCGCACCCGCGCACGATGTCGCACACGCGCGCA
>CAZUOS010000167.1:0-4171 GCA_964621415.1 uncultured Azospirillum sp. | reverse complement strand
CGATACGCTCGGGGGTGTCGGTCATGCCTGCTCCTTCGCATAGTCTGGGGTTGGGTGCAATGGTGATGCGCAGCGCCATTGACCTTCGCGCGGGCGCGGGGTAGTGAGCGCGGATGAACAGCATGGGATTTGATAAGCCGGAGAGCCAGACGCGCGTGGTGGTTGCCATGTCGGGTGGGGTGGATTCGTCGGTCGTTGCGGCGCTGCTGGTGGAGCAGGGCTACGAGGTGATCGGCATCACCCTGCAGCTCTATGACCATGGGGTAGCGGTTGGCAAAAAGGGCGCGTGCTGCGCCGGGCAGGACATCCACGACGCGCGGCAAGTGGCGGATCGCCTGGGCATTCCGCATTACGTGCTGAATTATGAAACGGCGTTTCGCGAAGCGGTGATGGAGGATTTTGTCGAGACCTACCTTGCGGGATCGACGCCGGTGCCCTGCGTGCGTTGCAATCAATCCGTGAAGTTCAAGGATTTGCTGGCGACGGCACGCGATCTCGGCGCAGATTGTATGGCGACCGGCCATTACGTGCAGCGCGTGGTGGGGCGTGATGGGCGCGCCGAGCTGCATCGCGGTGCCGACCCCGACAAAGACCAGAGCTATTTCCTGTTCGCGACGACGCAAGAGCAGCTGGATTTCTTACGCTTTCCGCTCGGCGGGCAACGCAAGGAAGAGACGCGGGCGCTCGCCACGCGGTTTGGGCTTGCCGTTGCCGATAAGCCCGATTCGCAGGATATTTGCTTCGTGCCCGAAGGCGGCTATGCGAAGGTGATCGAGAAATTGCGCCCCGGTGCAGCAGAACCGGGCGAGATTGTGCATCTCGACGGGCGGGTGCTGGGTGCCCATAGCGGCATTATTCATTACACGGTGGGGCAGCGTAAGGGCCTCGGCGGCGGGTCGGGCGAGCCGCTTTATGTGGTGCGGCTCGATGCCCCGAACCGGCGTGTGGTGGTGGGGCCGCGTGCGGCGCTGGCGCGGGCAGAGTTCCCGATTCGTGAACTGAATTGGCTCGATGGCGTGCTGGCCCCGCGCGAGGGCATCACGGTGAAAATGCGCTCGGCGCAGGCGCCCGTTGCGGCGCGGTTTATGCCTGCGGCGGACGGGGGCACGGCGACGATTCAGCTTGCCTCGCCCTATGAGGGCATTGCGCCTGGGCAAGCGTGCGTGATCTATGACGGCGACCGGGTGCTCGGTGGCGGGTGGATCGGGTAGGGGTTTTGAATCGTCACGCGTGAGGCTGGCCCTCTAGCTCCCCCCTTGAGGGGGAGCCAAAATCGCCCCTTAAGCGATTTTGGTGGGGGGAAAAACCTGCTTCGTTATCCCCCCACCGATTTGCAAGGGCAAATCGGCTCCCCCTCAAGGGGGGAGCTAGGGGGCAAGCCTCACGGCTGCTTTTTTTCTTCGCTGCTCTTGCTGGCAATGGCATCGCGCAATGTCACGGCCAGAGATTTATAAAACTCGCTGAAAACCAGCCGACGGGTGTTGGCGTGCTCCCACCAGCGGTGACGCTCGAAGCCCTCGGGTAGCACGGGATCCGGCAGAATGGTGAGGCTGGGGTCGGACTGCATGAATTCGTGTGTGGCGCGCGCCATGTGATACGTGGCGGTGACGAGGCGAATACGGTGCAGGTCGCGCGGTTTGAGGAACTCGGCCACTTCGCTGGCATTGCCGACGGTGGTGCGGGCGTAATGCCCCAGCACCAGCTCGGCGTGGGTTTCGGCAATACGCTTACGGATGGCAGGGCTGGCATGCTCGGCCAAGAGTTCGCGGGTGGTGGTTTTCTCGCCCACGCCGCTGACGAATAGCACCGGGGCCGCACCTTCGGCCAGCATGGCGAGCCCGCGCTCTACCCGGCCATTGCCGCCGGTGAGTACGATAATCGCTTCGGCCGTGACGCTGGCAGGCAGCGGCTCGGTGGGCATGTGGCGCACAAACAGCGTGAGCGCGGTTGCCCAGAGAAGGGAGAAGAAACTCAGGAGGGTTAGCAGTAGACGCATGAGGGGGAGCTTAGATAGTGTCGTCAAATTACCTTGTGGTTGTATTCTGGGTGCTTTTGGCTGCAAATAGCGAGAAGATTTTTGAAATAGAGTGACTATTCCTGCAAATCTTCCCACTATTTTCGCTCAAAACCATCTCAAAATCCAACCACAAGGTAATTTGACCACACTATCTAATACCGTTCGAGGATCACATCCACGGCGGCGTTTAAATCATCCACGACGGTGACAGGGCCAAGATGGGTGGGGATGCCGGCCGCTTCGAGCGCGGCGCCTTTGCCAGTGCGGCAAAGAATGCGCGGGCAGCCTGCGGCGTGGGCGGCTTCGAGGTCGCGGTCCATATCGCCCACGAACGGGGTTTTGATGGCGGTGGCGTTGAAGTCGCGCAGTGCGTCGAGCAGCATGCCGGGTGCAGGTTTGCGGCGTTTGCTTGGTTCCTCGGGGGCTTCCGGCGCATAGTAGATGGCGTGGATGCGGCCGCCTTCCAGCTCGACCGCGTCGCGCAGCATGCCATGGATGACATGCACGTTGGCGTGGGTGGTGAGGCCTTTGCCGATGGCCGACTGGTTGGTGCAGATGGCGATGCGAAAGCCCGCCCGGGTGAGCCGCGCAATGGCGGCTGCGGCCCCTGGCAGCATCTCGAACTCAGCAGGTTCGAGCACGCCGTAGGGCAGGTCTCGATTAATCACGCCATCCCGATCCAAGAGCACAAGTTTCACCGCATCGGCTCCAGCATACGGCGCACGGTGGCGCGGGTGGCAATTAACGCGATCAGCGAGGTGAGCAGGGGCAGCAGCAGGAACATGGCCACATGCTGCACGCTGACGGTGATGGGCGGCAGGACCGGGTTGTGCCAACGTAGCGATAGCGCCACGGCGGCGGCGAACAGGGTGGCCGCGATCAGCACGCCGGTGAAGGCTCCACGAGCGGCCAGCCACGCCCCGTTCCACTGGAACTGGCGGAGGATGTAATCGTCCGTGGCGCCGAATAAGTGCAGCAGGTTTACAGCCTTGAAATGTAAACGTAAGGTGGTGCGAGCGACAAGTACGACCATGCCCACCACACAGGCCAGCAGCAGCCCGGCAACGGCCATCAGCACCATCTGGAACAGGGCTAGCGCATGCGCCATCTGGCCGACCCAGGGGGCGCGTGTTTCGAGGCGGATATCGCTATCCAGCCGGGTGAGGGCGGTGCGCAGGGCCTCGAGATTGACGGCGGGCTGGCTGTCCTTGACGCGGCTCGTTACCTCGAGCATCAGCGGCAAAGGCAGGTCGGCCAGCGAAAAATCATCGCCAAGCCAAGGCTTTAGCAGGTCTTCCATCTGCTTTTCGGTGAGGGGGGTAACCGATTCCACCCCGGGGGTGCGCTTCACCTCGGCCATCACCTGTTCTACCCAGGCGGGGCTGGCGGCTTTGCTGCGTGGCAGCTCGATTTGCAGGGTGCCGAGGGCAGCTTGCGACTGCGCATCCAGCGCGCCGGAAAGCGAAAGCGATACGGCAAAGAGCAGGGCGGCGAAGCCAATCAGGCAGGCGATCATCCAGGGCAGCAGGCGGTGGGCGTCGTCCCGCGCGAAGGGGATATCGGAAGCTAACATGCGACGCAAACGGCTCATTCCGCTACCATAGCGTGCTGTGGGCCGTTGTCTAGCGATTCGAGATCAGTGCCAACACCTCGGCGCGGGCTTTGGCATCCGTGCGGAAGATGCCACGCATTTGGGTGGTGATGGTGGTGCTTTCGGATTTATGCACGCCACGGGTGGACATGCATTCATGCGCGGCGTCGATAATCACGGCGATGCCGTGGGGGGCCAACACCTGCTCGATACAGTCGGCAATTTGCTGGGTCATCAGCTCTTGCGTTTGCAGGCGCTTGGCGAAGACATCGAGCAGCCGGGCGAGCTTGCTTAAGCCCACCACTTTTTTATCCGGCAAATAGGCAATGTGCGCCACGCCGATGATCGGCACCATGTGGTGTTCGCAATGCGACTCGAAGCGCATGTTCTTCAGCAGCACGATTTCGTCGTAGCCTGCCACTTCCTCGAAGGTTTTGGCGAGTATGGCGTGGGGGTCTTCGTCGTATCCGGCGTAGAACTCGCGGTAGGCGTCGATCACGCGTTCGGGCGTGTCGAGCAGGCCTTCGCGGCTCGGGTCATCCCCCGCCCAACGGATGAGGGTG
>CAZUOS010000166.1:0-4181 GCA_964621415.1 uncultured Azospirillum sp. | reverse complement strand
ATCTTTGCCGGTGCAGCTGGATTTGCCTTCTTCACCCGCAAACGCAGGGGCCGCGGCAACGAGCGAAGCAGTGAACAAGCCAGCGAGTGCTGCGGTTGCCAGTTTTTTCGTGGTAGTCATGGGAAGTCTCCTTAACAGATGGTTTTGAGTGTAATGTCGAAATGCATTACATGAGCTGATTCGCGCGAAAATCCGAAAAGGTTACAGGCAGCGAAAAAGGATTACCACTTCAGCATCAGGCGGCCCAGCCACGCCCCGATTGCCGCAAAGAAAATGGTGGGGATATAGTGCCAAATCAGAAGATGCGAGATGGTGTCGATCGGCTCCGACAGGCGCAGTGCCAGCGCGGACAGCGTTGTGGAGGTGATGACGGCGAGCGCGCCCGCACGAACTGGCGCAAGGGTGGCGCCTTTCTTAAGTAGCATCAAGATGAGCGCCGCAGGTAGCACCGCTGCCATCGCAATAAATAGAGCGCATTCCACCGTGTGCGATTGAGGCGTAGGCATTTGCATGCGCGGATCCAGTGGGAGGAACCCCTGATAGCTCAGCAGTGCGAGCAGCAGGAAACTGAGGAGATAGGGTACGCGCAGCAGGCCGCGCTGCTGGTAGGCATCCGGGTACATCATCAGGACACTGGTGATTGCCGCGCTGAGCAGTAGCCCCACGAGCAGCAGGATCTCGGCAGCAAATAGCGGGCGTGTCAATTGTACGAGCCAATCCGGGCGGAGGCCCATCGACCACAACATCGCGCCGCCATACACCAACAGAACGCTTAGCAAGCGCAAAGCCCATTGGCGTGGCAACACTGGCTTTACTGGTGCAGCCTGGTCGCTTAGCTCTCGAATCAGCTGTTCTGTTTCAACCATGGGCGAATCGTTCCCTTATTTTCTTGATGGCGCGGTGCGCCGCCACCTTGACGGCGGATTCTTTCATACCGAGCTGTGCTCCGGCCTGTTTGGCGGTGTACCCCTCCACATGCAGCAACGAGAGGATTTTGCGCTCGCGTTGCTCCAGCACTTCTAGCATCTCAGTCATTAATTCGCTTTCGGCGGGGGTATTCGTTACAGCTTCCAGCAGATTTTCGTAGTCCGCGATGTCCACATGCCGGTGTCGTCTCTCGCGATAGGTTTTACGCAGATGGTCGGTCATGCGGAAGCTTGCAATTGACATAACCCATGGAATAAGCGGTCGATTTCCGTCGTAGGTGTGGCGCGCTTTATGAATCGAGACCAGTGTCTCTTGCAGCACATCTTCGATTTCGCTGGGCGGAATCTTACGTGCGATCACGCGGCGCAGGCGCGGCGACAGGTCACTCAGGAATCGTGCGTAGGCGGCGCTGTCGCCCGCCAGGCCCGCCAGCAGGTCGCGCGTCAGTTTCGCCGAGAGATCCTTCTGAGTCATCTGCGCATTGATAGCGAAAAGCACTCAAAAGACAACCTTAAGGTAATGTGAGGACTATAATCACGCGTTGGCGAGGGCGTGCTGAAGCTCGGTCAAGCGGCGCTGGTAGGTGGCTTCGGTGACGCGCGGATCTGGCGCGGTGGCGCTGTGCAGCGCGTGCGCGTCGGCAGCAGCCGAGGAGGCCTGTGGCTGCGCTGCCGCCGAGAGCGAGGCCGTGGGTGGCAGCGCGGGCGATGTCAGTGCCACCTGAGGTGCGAGAGGTGTTGCAGCCGCCGTTGCATTCGCCGCTGTTGGTGCTGGCTCCACCGCGTTCTGCGCCGCGACTTGTCGATCCACCATGCGGGCATTGCGCAGGCGCTCGACCTGCTGTTGGCGCTCGGCCAGTGCAGTTTCGAGATGCGAATTGGGGTGAACGACACCTTCCGTGTGGTCGAACCATTTGCGCACGTAGTAACGATCAAGGCCGATGGTTGCCCCGGCAAACGCCCCCACCACACTGCCGATGGCCAGAAGCGTGCCAGAAACACCGGCGGAGAGCGTGGTGCCGATAGTGGCAGCGGTATCTGCGGCGATGGCGTTGGTTATCGCGCTGCTGCCCGAGAGTAAGGCGGCGTTGATCGTAGCTCCGGGCATTGCCATCGCCCCACTTGCCAGTGCGGTACTCGAGGCAATGGTTGAGGCAGTAGCCGAGGCGGTTGCCGCCCCAACTGCTGCATGGGTGGCGCCTGCGGCTGCGGCCACCACATGGCCATGCGCCATGGCAATTTGCATCCCGGCCGGAAGAATGCCGTTGATGCCCTCGATGATGGTGCTGATGACGCCGCCCGAGGCGGAAATATATGGTGCTAGCAATAAGAAACCAGCGACCAGTGCCAGGCCTACGGCGGCACCAATCAACACGGTTTTTAGGTGAAACATGTGGCGCGGTTTTTCGCCGTCTTTTTCCTGCGCGGCCAGTTCTTTGCGAATCGTATCGGCTTCGCGGTCGGCTTCGGGGCCGAGTGGTAGTTCGCGGTAGCGCTCAATCAGCAAGCGCCGCTGTTCGCTTAAGTCGTTGGATTCGGCGGAGATGGCCGCCATCGAGCCAATATTGCCGAACGTGTCGGCCCCTTTGACGATGCCAATCGCGGTGAAGGCTGGAATCAGGCCAAAAACGCCGAAACCAAGGGCACCGTAGGCGAACGGAAGTGCTGCCAGCGCTGCCAGGGTGCCGATGGCGAAACCATACATCCCATAAAGCGATGCGCCGCCCAAGCTGCCTTGCAGAAAGCCCTTATACCCGGCCGAAAGCAGCCGGCGGAAATGTGGGCTGTGCGAGGCCTCGACCCCACCCGTTGGGGTGGCGGCCAGCCCTAGCTCGGTCGATGAAATGTCTGTCAGTTTCTTCACAATCACCTATTCCTACGCTTCTGATTTTAGCAGAAAGGCGGACGCGAAATGTGAAGGTTTTGTGACAATTGGATGGTTCAGAACCGCGCACCCAGCCAGTTGGCCACCGGCTCCCACATCTGGGTGCGGGCGTGTTTGCCGACGACCAGGCTGACATGGCCGCATTCGGGCAGCAGCGTTTCGCAGCGGGGGATGAGGCGGGTGAGGGGCAGGGCGCAGCCTTTGGGCACAATGGCATCCTTGGTGGGGATGACGGCGAGGGTGGGGCAGGTGATGTGCTCAGGGTCGATCCACCGCCGGCCGATTTTCCATTGATGGCGCGCCAGAATGTTGCCGTGCGGCCAATCGACAAAGCATTCCTCGGCCACCTTATTGGCGAGCGGCACGCCATCGTTCACCCATTGCTCGACCGCGAGGAAATGCCGCTGCTCGGCCTTGCTGAGGGTGGGGTAGCGGCTGAACTTTTCCTGCACCCGCCAGGGGTCGATGAGGTGAAAGAGGGTTTGCGTAACCACCGGCTGCACCGGATATTGGGTGAGAATCCACTGCCGAAGCGTTGCTTGCGTGCTGGGCGCGAGCAGCACCACGGGCGTATCGGGGCTTGAGAAATCCCACGGGGTGGCAAGCAGAATCAGCGCATCCACCAGTCGCGCCGCGAGCTGGCTCATGGCGACGGTGAAAATCCCCCCCATGCAATAGCCGAGCAGGGCGATTGGCCCATCATGCTGCTGGCGTAAGGTCTCGAGCGCGTCGAGCGCGTAGCAGCTGATGTAATCCGCCATGGCGAAATCGCATTCCTCGGCCTCTGGCTTTCCCCAATCAAGGATCAGCGGGCGGAAGCCGCGCGCTTTCAGGAACGCCGCGAAGCTCACCTCGGGGTAGAGGTCAAGGATGGTGGCGGTGTTGATGAGCGACGGCACGCAGAGCACGGCGACGGCTTCCGTCGCCTCGGGCGCGAGGTCGAGCAGCCGCGCATTGCCCCGCTGCCAAAGCACGGGGTGATCCGTCGGCGGGCGCTCGTAATCGCTCGTCAGGTAGGCTTGCAGGCCCTGTAGAAAGCCGGTCGAGCGGTTGAACGCCTCAGCGCCGAGGGTGGCGAGGAAGTCGGAATCAGGGAATTGGGGAATTGAGGAATTGAGGAATTGAGGAATTGGGGAATTGAGGAATTGGGGAAAGGGTGAGTTGGCGAAAAAGGCATCGAAAGTAGTACCGTCACCCCGGCCTTGTGCCGGTGTCTCCTGACGCTTGCCTGAGCCGAATGCTTCACGGCTGTTGGTGCTCTGCCCGTGGCGGGAGTCCGCGGGGCGAGCCCGGGGTGACGCCTCATTTCGGGCGTTTTCGCTTTTTGGCAGAAACGCTTCGAGCCACGCGTCGCTCGCTTGCTGGAACAG
>CAZUOS010000165.1:0-4208 GCA_964621415.1 uncultured Azospirillum sp. | reverse complement strand
ACTTACGGGAGTGGTATCAGCAAGCAACGTAGCTATCGGCACGGTTCCCGTGCGCACGCTGGGCCTGCCGGATAGCTATGCGGGGGATGCCTGGGGCAATAAACTGACCTATGCGGTTTCAACCGCATTAGCGGCGAATGCAGATCGCTACATGGGGGTGGGTGGCGATACGGGCTTCAATACGCCCAATATCTCCATCAAATTCACCTCCGGCTCATATAACTTCCCTACACAGCAATATACCCCAGCAAAAACAATCAACGCATTCGCCACGGCAGGCGGGGGGACAACAACACAAATCACATTGCTAAGTTCAGGCACTGGCAGCCTAGCTGTGGGTAGCACCGTCTACATCAAGGGATCGACCAACTATAATGGCTCGTTCCGAGTGAGTTCGCTGATCGATAGTTCTAATTTTATCATCAATACCCCGTATGTTGCAGAATCCCCCACCGCAAGTACTAAAGTGGCATGGCAAGAGCCTGGCGCGAGTGCTGCATATATCGTGGTAAGCCATGGACCGGACGGTGTCGGCGCCTATCCGGTGGATCAGACAACGCCTCCCGTTGCCTGTAATTCTACCACCAACCTCGATACCGAGAACTGCAATGATAATTCAAGCTTCATCGACTCAACCTACAACGATGGTGCAACGGCTTCGACCCATTTTGATGATTTTGTCGTGTGGGGGAGCAACGAAAATTTCCTAGTTCCCTACAACCCATCGCTTTACTACAATACCCTCAGTGGCTGCCCCACGGGGGTTTGCGAGGCGTGGTGCGCCATCTGTGCCACCAATTACCCCAATGCGGATACTACGAATGTCCCCCCTAGCACTATAAAAAGTAATACCACAACCAAAACCGGCGTCCTCTGCAAAAAAGTCGTGACCACTAACTCGACCACCTGCAGCGCCACCTGTTTCTGGGGTGGTACAAATGCCAACGGCAAAGGTGTCTCAGACGGATATCAACCATGCCCATAACCCCTCGTCGCATCCCCCCTGCAACTTCCGAACGTGGTTTTACCCTGGTGGTGATTGCCGCCTTGTTCGTGGCGTTCGCGGTGATTGCCGCCGTGGCGGTGGAGCGAAATACCGTGGTGCAGAGCATCTCGAAGCGCGATGAAACCGCCGCGAAGCTTAGCCGCCTGGCGAACGCCATTCTCGAATACTCGGTGTTTAACAAGAACAACAACACGCTGCTTTATCCTTGCCCGGCGCTCTATAACCTGGCCGTTACGGATGCAAATTTTGGCAAACAGGTGGTGACGTCAACAACGGTACCGGGCTATCCTTATACGCAGGATTGTTCCAATATCTCGGGGGATACAGCGACGGCCACGATGACTGGTCTCGATGTGCTGGGTGGTTCCGGTAATCCGACGATTCGTGGCATGGTGCCGGTGCAGGATCTCTCCGCCTACGGGATCAGCGTTAACGACGCGTTCGATAGCTGGAACAACCGCATCATGTATATCGTGAACCGAAACCTCACCAAGGGCAGCAGCGGAACACCGAATATTATCCTCACCCTCACCGATCAAAGCACGGGCCTTGCGCGTTCAAACCCGGATTTTATCCTCATTAGCTATGGGAAGGACGGCGCGGGCGGCTACAAGCGCGATGGCGCATTAGGCGCCGTGAGCGTTCCCTGTCCCGCAGCTGGTTCGAATCGCGCACAAAACTGTTTGTTTACGATCACCTTCTACACCATGCCGACCTACACGGCGGCGGATGCCAACGCGACCACGTATTTCGACGACATCCTCACCTATTTCCGTCAGTAACCCACATCAACGTCGCGTTATGCGTCCAGAGGATGGCGGTGCGGAGGGGCGCGCCAGGGTAAAGCGCCGCCACCAGCCCCCGATAGCGCGCCAATTGCGCACGATAGCTCGGGGAAAGCTCGGCCTCTGTTTGCGGGGGCTGAGTCGCGGTTTTATAATCGAGGATGATCCAGCCGCCCTCCCCGTCAGGAATCAAGGCATCCAGCCGCGCATGCAACGTTTGCGACACACCGTTGCTCGAAACCGTGCCCGAAATCGCCAGCTCGCGCTCGGCCCCCGCGCGCCAGATCCAGCCTTCCTGCCGATGTAGCGCAGCAAGCTGTGCCAGCGCTTCGGCGCGCGCGGCCTCCGTCCAATCCGGCGCGAAATAGCGCAGCAATGCGCGGATCTCGGCCTCTGTCGTCGTCGCGCGCATCAGCTCCAGCACATGGTGCAGAATCACCCCGCGCGTGGATTGCACCGTGTTGTGCGTGGCGTCTGGCGAGGGCGAACGCTCGAGCGGGCTTACGCATGCGGCGCGAAGCCGTTGCACATCGTCGATGCTAGCGCCGCCAGCGCTTTCCTCGGAAGCGATTCTCCCTGCCCGAACATTCGTCGGGGGTGAGGCAGTTGGCGGCCACTCCGCAGCCTCATGCCCCATGGCGCGTAACGCCGCCGCCACGGTTTCATACCACGAACCTGCCTTCACCTCGCCCTTTTTGCTGGCAAGGCCAAAGACATGCAACGTATCGCGCGGGCGGGTGAGGGCCACATACAGCAGCCGCGCATATTCCGCCACAAGCGCTTGCTGACGCGCTGCCTTCGCCACCGCCAGGGCGGGGGCAAACTTCGCCTCGGCCGACATCGCAAGGATGGGAAGCGGCGTAGCCCTTCCTGCCGTAAGCATAAACAGCCGCTCGCGCTGCGTGGTTGGCACACTCACCGTATCGGCAAGGATGACGACGGGTGCCTCGAGCCCCTTCGCGCCGTGCACGGTGAGGATGCGCACTTCGCCGCGCCCGCCTTCCTGCTCGCGGGTGATGGTGCGCGTGTTGCCGGTCATCCAGTCATGAAACTCGGCGAGGGTTTCGGGCCGCGTACTCGGCATGGCGGCAGCTTGCTGCTTCAGCTCATCCAGCACTTCGTGGATTTCCGCGCCAAATCGCTCGGCAAACGCGCGGCGACGGCCCGCCACCTCCAGCACCTCGGTGAGAAAATCATAGGGCGTAGCGAGCGCCTGCGCGCGCAACGCCGCAAGCCACGGCTCTGCCACCACTGGCCACAGCCTGCCGCTGCGCCCGTGCGCGGTGGCGCAGAGCTGCTCCTCGCTCCAGCCCACCAGTGGCGAGCGCAACACCTGCGCTAACGCAAGGTCATTCGTGGCATCCAGCACCCAGGCGATAAGCGCGAGCAGATCCTTCACCGCCAGATGCTCGGCCAGCACCAGCCGATCGATGCCCGCAACCGGCACCCCAAGCCGCGCGAGGGCCTGAATCAGCAGCGGTGTCATGGGTTTGCGACGATGCACCAGCACCAGAATCTCGCCGGGGTCGCGCCCGCCTGCCACCATGCGGGCGATTTCCTCGGCAATGCGCTGGCTGAGTGCCACGACGCCAGACGTGATGCTGGGGTAATCGCGCGGCAGCGTCAGCGGCGGAATGCGCGAGGATTCTTCCTCGATGACTGGCGGATGCAGCACCACTTCGCCCACCGCCTCCTGCCGGGTGAGGATATGCGGCAGCACCACGCCATCCGCCGTCAGGGCGCGGGCGATTTCCGGCATCGCCGCGATTCTATCCACCAATTGCAGCACCGCCGCCGAGGAGCGGTAGGAATGCGTCAGCGCGCGGGACACCAGCGGCGCCGCACTCTCGGCCAGATGCGCCGTAAATACCGCGCGCGAGGCGGCAAACTGCGCCGGCGCCGCGCCCTGAAAGCTATAGATGGATTGCTTCTCATCGCCCACCACCAGCAGGCTACGCGGCACGTCCTCGGCCGCACGGCTGGCACTGTTCGCCACCAGTTCCTCGACCAAAATCTCCGCCAGTTGCCAGTGCGCGGCGCTGTTATCCTGCGCTTCGTCGATGAGTAACTGGTCGATACGGTGATCGAGCTTGCTCATCACCCAGCCCAGCGTTTCGGGGTCGGAAATCAGCCGTAGGGCATAGAGAATCAGATCGTCGTAATCGAGCGCATGGCGGCTCGCCTTCGCCACCGCATAATGGCCCAGCAGCGCCCGCGCGAAGATTGCCACCGCGTAGGATTCCTCGTAGAGCGCCTGCGTCGCCAACGCCTCGACATGTGCGAGCGTCAGCGCCGCCAGCTGCATCAGCAGCGCACGCAAGGGGTGGCCGTCGGGGTATTCCTTGGCGTTCAGCAGGTTTTTGCGGATGGTTTTTTCCGTGCGCGTCAGCAGCAGCGGCACAAGGCCTTCGAGCGTC
>CAZUOS010000164.1:0-4245 GCA_964621415.1 uncultured Azospirillum sp. | reverse complement strand
CTCCCCCTTCAGGGGGGAGGTCGCCCGAAGGGCGGGTGGGGGTGCCTTTCAGCAATTCAATGCGATACCCGCTACTGCTTAAACACTTCTTCGCGCTCAACCCCCCAGAGGTCGGCCTTACGAATCCAGCCACGGTGGCCGTCGATCTCGAGTTCGCACCAATCTGGCTCGCACTGGCGTAGGGCGCCGATCACCGCTTTCTGGGCGCGGATGCTGACACCGGATTCCGCATCCGGCTTACGGTAGAGGGCCTGGGTGCGGCCCATCACCATGGCGCTGCGCTTGCCATCCACCATGCCTTTATGCACCCAGCCATTCGCGCCTTCAAAATCCTCAATCCGTCGCCAATGCGCGAACTCTTCGATAATTTTTACCGGTAGATGCGCCCGCCGATAGACATAATGAATGGGGTAGCGCTTACCCGGCCCCACACGCACGTTCACATCCGCCGATTTCAGCGACACATAGCGCGGCACCGGCAAGCCAGAAGGGTTGAGGATCGACGGCTCGCTGGCCGCCCAGGCGGGCGAAGCAAGCAATAACAGACTGAAAACCAGACGGCGCATGCGTCACGTATAATCCGCTTTGGCGGGCTTGTCTATGTGTGCGGCTATTCGTCGGTCAAGGTACGCAGGAATGCGGTGATCGCGTCGATCTCTTCAGGGTTGAGGCGCGGGGTTTCGCCGGGTTTGCGGTCATAGGGCACTTCGTCGTGGTTGACATTGTTACGATACTGCGGGGGCAAATCATCGAACGCCAGGACGCCTGCTTCCGTCTTCGGATACCAGCGCTCTGGATGCGTGTCGCGCGTGGCATAAAAATCGACCGCTTCACGTAAACTGCGGAAGCGCCCGTTATGCATGTAAGGGCCGGTGATTGCGACGTTGCGTAAGGTCGGCACCTTGAAGGCGCCGCACAGGCTTTCGCGGGCGACCCCGCGCGGCAACTTCTGTGCAAGGCCCTTCTGATCGCACAGGCCGAGGTCGTAGTGGTTGGCGTCCGCATTGGCAGGGATTGCAGAGTTTCGCGGAACGCCGAGATTGTCGTAGGTGAAGTCGGTAAACGGCCAGTCGCGCGGATCGCTGGATTCAGGCTTGCCCACATGGCAGGCGATGCAGTTGCCTTTCTTTTCATCCTTGAACAGCTCGAACCCCTTGGCCTCGAGCGCGCTGAAGCGATCCTGTCCGGCGAGCACGCGGTCGAACTTCGAGCGATAGGGGGCGAACGCGGCCGAGCTTTCATACGCTGCAATGGCATTGGCGATGGCGGCAAAGGCCGTTTGATCGCTGGCGAAGACCTCCGCGCCGAATAACTGCTGCAGGCGCGCAGCATGCGGGCCACGGCGCACCTTGGCCACCACCTGCGCTACCGAGGTGTTATTCATTTCATCCGGGTGGAGCAGGGGGCCTTCCGCTTGCGCAGGTTGGTCCACGGCGCGGCCATCCATGAATTGCCCGCCGACGGCTTTCCATTCGGTCTCGCCCGCGTCGTTTTTCTCGGCCTCGAAGTGAAAGCGCGGGCTGAGGAAGGCGTAGGCAAGGCTTGGCACATTGCGCGTGCCGAAATGGCCTTTGCGGCTGCCTTCGGCAACGGCCGCAATCGAGGATGCATGGTTCCCCTGGAATGCTTTTTTGGCCTCATGGCAGCTGGCGCAGGCAAGCCCGGCAGGTTCCGAGAGAGTGGGGTCCTCGAACAAGGCCTTGCCCAGCGCCGCCTGGCCCGAAAGCTGTGATTCCGCTACCACGAAAGGGGAGGGTTTGGGGTGAAGATTGCCCCACACCAGTGCAAGCGCGCCGCCTGCTGCCAGGGTGAGAAGAAAAAGGGATTTTCGGTTTTTTATCTGCATGAGTACTGTTAATAAGAATCATTATCAATTCGTCAAGTGGTTTTTTGGCAAATGGGTGGAAGAGGGAAACGACGATAAGAAGCACTTGGCTCAGCGGTGTTTTTCTGCTATCTCTCTCGGCATGAATCTGAGCCAGTTACGAACGGATTATCGTGAAGCGATGGTGCGTATTGCGCACGCACATCATGCCGACGATATTCGCATTTTTGGCTCCGTCGCGCGGGGGGAATCACACCCTAACGATATTGATATTCTGGTGCGATTTAAGCCAGGCGCGTCGTTGCTGGATGAAGCGGGACTTGACCTTGCGTTTCGCCAGTTGCTGGGCACCAAGGTGGACGTGATTGGCGAGGATGCCGTGCGCGACGAGCTTCGGCCGTTTATCTTCGCGGAAGCGGTTCCTCTCTGACAGCAGGTTCTAAAATGCAAAAGATCAACACGGATATCCTTCGCCTGCGCGACATTCTTGCCTCGATTGCGGATATTGAAAGTTTCGGGGTTGTGGATGTGACACAGCGCAAGGAGTTGTTTGCTAGCGCCTACGCAATTGCCGTGATTGGCGAGGCGGCCAATAATATCTCTACTGCCTTGCAACATCAGCATCCGGAAGTGCCTTGGGCGCAGATGATTGGCATGCGCCATCGCATTATCCATGGGTATGGCAAGTTGAACGTTGAGCGTCTGCGCGAGGTCATCGTGACGCATCTTCCTGTATTAAAAGATCAAATCTCGAATGTGTTGAGCCAATTGGAATCAATGGGCTGAAAGAAGCGGTGGATTTTTTTATCAAAGATGCCGTAACAACGTTGAATGATCACCCGCGATCCCCTATAGCGCTGCCTATGTCCGACGCTGCTCTAAAACTCAAAAAGCCCGACTGGATTCGGGTGAAGGCCCCGCAATCGCAGGGCTATGCCGATACCCATGCGCTGATGCGCAAGAACAAGCTGCACACCGTGTGCGAGGAAGCGGCCTGCCCGAACATCGGCGAATGCTGGAGCAAGGCCCACGCCACCGTGATGATTATGGGCGACACCTGCACGCGGGCCTGCGCGTTTTGCAATATCAAAACCGGTGTGCCGAACCCGCTCGATGCCGAGGAGCCGAAGAACTTGGCCGAAGCGGTCGCCAAGCTCAACCTCAAGCATGTGGTGATTACGAGCGTCGACCGCGACGATCTGGCCGATGGGGGTGCCGCGCACTTCGCGCAGTGTATCGAGTATATCCGCACCACCTCGCCCGAGACGACGATCGAGATCCTCACGCCGGATTTCCTGCGTAAGGAACATGCGATTCCCGTGGTGGCGGGCGCGCGGCCGGATGTGTTCAATCACAACATCGAAACCGTGCCGAGCCTCTATCAATCCATCCGCCCGGGCGCGCGCTATTTCAATTCGCTGCATTTGCTGAAAACGGTGAAGGCGCTGCAACCCGGCGTGTTCACCAAATCCGGCATCATGGTGGGCTTAGGCGAAACCAACGAGGAAGTGCTGCAGGTGATGGATGACTTGCGCAGCGCTGAAGTCGATTTCATGACCATCGGCCAATACCTCCAGCCAACGCCCGAGCACGCGCCCGTGAAGCGGTATGTGACACCCGATGAGTTCGAGTATTTTCAGCGTGTGGCCTATACCAAAGGCTTCCTGATGGTTTCCGCCAGCCCGCTCACCCGCAGCTCCTACCACGCCGATGCCGACTTCGCAAAAATGCGCGCGGCGCGGCAGGCAAAGCTGGAGAAGACGGCAGAATAAAGATCCCTACGACTTCGCCACCACGGGCGGTGCTTTGGGCTTGAGCGCCCGCGTCATGCCATACATCACCGCGAGGGTGGCCGCATAGACCATGAGCTGCAGGCTGTTCGGGCGATCCATATAGCCAATGAGCGTATGCAACGCCTTGCCAAGCAGGCTCTGCTCCGAGAGAATGGCCGAGCTATCCCACATCGTTTGGGTGAAGCCTTCGATGGTGCCCGCCGCTTGCAGGAAGCTCGCCGCCTGTGCCGCCATGCCCGCCGCGAGCAGCGCGATCATGATGCCGGTGACGCGGAAGAGATGCTTGGTGTGCAGCTTCAGCAAGCCGAGATACATCAGCGCCGAAAGCGCCATACCCATCAGCAGGCCAATCGCCCCGCCGGTGAGCATCGCGGGTGTCGATTCCCCACCCGAGACGGCGATGCCATAAAGGAACAGCACCACCTCCGAGCCTTCACGCAGCGTCGCCACGCCGCACACTACCGCGAGCGCGGTGAGCGAGCGTTCACCCACCGTCACCGCATGGCCGAGATGCTTCATCTCCTGCGCGATCTGCCGCCCGTGATGCGCCATCCAGGCCTGATGCCAGACCAGCATGATGACCGCGATACCGAGAATCCCGGCATTGAACCATTCCTGCCCCATGCC
>CAZUOS010000163.1:2906-4268 GCA_964621415.1 uncultured Azospirillum sp. | reverse complement strand
TCGCATATTCCCGTCGTCATGGTGACGGCACTTTCCGACCCGTCCGACCGTGTCGCGGGGCTCGAGGCCGGGGCGGATGATTTCATCACCAAACCCATCAACGACACCGCGCTGTTCGCCCGCGTGCGCTCCCTCGTGCGCATCAAGGTGCTGATCGACGAGCTGCGCCTGCGCGATAAATCCGGCAGCCAGCTGGGCATGAGCGCGAGCGACTTCTCGATCAATTTCGACGTGTCCGGCGCCAACCTGCTGCTGATCGATGACGACGTAGTGCAAGTACGCCGCATCAGCGAGCGGCTGGTCGCCGCGGGCTACCAGCTCAAACATTTTAGCGACCACAAACAAGCGCTCGATTTCGCCCGTGGCGACGCGCCGATCGATCTCATCCTCATCTCTACCCAGCTTGCCGATATTGACGGGCTGCGCCTCGCCACCCAGTTTAAGGCGATCGAGCAGGTGCGCCACCTGCCCATCATCATGCTGGTGGATGAAGACGAGCAGCATCTCATGCTGAAGGGCCTCGAGCTTGGGGTGAACGACTACCTCCTCACCCCGGTCGATTTCAACGAAATGCTGGCGCGCCTCAAAACCCAGATCCGCCGTAAAAAATACCAGGAAGCGCTGAAATCGAACTATCAGGAATCGGTCAGCATGGCGGTGACAGATGGGCTGACGCGCCTCTATAACCGCCATTACCTGGATGCGCACCTGAAAAACCTCGTGCGTCAGGCGGGCGAGCAGGACCGCGCCCTCTCCGTGGTCATCATGGATATGGACCATTTCAAATCCGTGAACGACACTTACGGCCACGACGCCGGCGACGATGTGCTACGCACCCTCTCCGGTGTCATCGTCAAAACCATCCGCAGTGCCGACCTTGCCGCGCGCTATGGCGGCGAGGAGTTCGTGGTGCTGATGCCGGAGACCGACGCCACCCGCGCCTACGAAGCGGCTGAGCGCTTGCGCAAAGCGGTCGAGAGCACCGAGTTTGTCATCAAGCATCCTGAAAGCCCGCTTCGCAAAACCGTGAGCATCGGCTACGCCACCATGAACAAGAACGACACGCCGGAGACCCTGCTCAAGCGTGCCGATAAAGCCCTCTACGAATCGAAGAACTCGGGCCGCAACAAGGTGCTGCCCTTGGCCGAGGAAGCCTACGCCCTGCCCCCCAGCCGCCAAATGGCGCGCGAAGAACTGGGCTACAGCACCGTACAGGTCGGCGGGGTAGAGGTGAAGCTGGCCGTGCAGGGCATGAGCGCCCCGCAGCCTACGGTCGAAGCCGAAGCACTCAAACCCATCGGCAACCTCGAAGATTATAAACTGCCGTTTGAAATCAAGTTCAAAGACAGCCAGTAGCACTCA
>CAZUOS010000163.1:0-2806 GCA_964621415.1 uncultured Azospirillum sp. | reverse complement strand
CGTGGCTTGGCCTGCGCTTGCGCTGTTGGCACGCGCCTGCGTCACCTGATCGCGCCAGGCGCTGCTCGTAGCCTCGGGGGCCGTTGCTGCATCGGCATGAAGCTCCGGCACCGGTGCCCGCGCCAGATCCTGCTGCTGCGCCCTGCTGAGCAACAAATCGCAGGCCCGGTTGGCCGAGACCACTCCACACTCCATAAACCCATAACCGCCCTGATGCGGCAGATACGTCCCCGCGATCCCGATTCCGCGCTCCGCCAATTGCGGCAATGCCGCCTGCAACGCATCCAGCGCCATCACCTGCGCAGGGCGCGGCGTGGCATAACAGGCGCTTTTGCCGGGGTTGCTGAACATCACCTTGCTCGTATCGAACATCGCCTCGGCACGGCCCCCATGCGCCTTGGCATAGGCCTCGAACAAGCCATAGAGGAACTCCTTCGGGTTTTGCCCTTCGCTCAACGCATCGGCATTGGCCAGAAAGGTCAATTGCCCCGGTGCGGGGCTCCAGGTCTGGAAGCCTTGCGCGTAATACGCCGCCTCAGGCATCGCCATCCCCGGCTTGAACGCCACCGTGCATTTAATGCTGTTGGTATATTGCACCTCCGGCAAAGCCGCCGTCACTTCGGGCGGAAGCCCCAACTGCTCCAGCCCCTTCACCTGCGCAAACGCATAGGCAGGCATCGCCAGAATGGTACGCGCCGCCGTCACTTCCGGCTGCCCGGCAAAGCCCAAACGCACGCCATCCTGCCCATCCGTTTTCGCCAGCGATACCAGCGCATGACCCGCATGAAACCGCACCCCGCACGCCTCCAGCTGTTGACGCAACTGCGTAACCAATTGCTCGGTGCCCCCCGCCACACGATATTTACAATCGCTCGCGAGGAACGCCTCCGGGCTGGGGCTGGTCTCGGCAATAAACTGGGCGGCGCTGATATTGCCAATCGGCTGCCCAGATTCCGACGCATAGGCATACCCAGCGATTGCCGGTGTCTCGACCGAAAAATTACTGCGAAACTGCACCAGGTCCTTCAGCGCCTGCCACCAGCTACGCGACGCGGGCGCAACACTGCGGCGCAATTCCTCGAGATAGGCATCCAGCGTCAGGCTGCGCACATACTGGGCGCGCGCCCCTTGCGGATTGGCGGCGATTTCCGCGCGGTCGCGCATCACCTGCTCGGCATAGGGGCGATACGCCGCATAGAAACGATCCCCCGTCACCCGGCTTCCATCCAGCCGCTGAAAGAACTCGGCTTCCATGCCTTTATTTTCTACCAGCGAAACCCCGGCGGCTTTACACAGCGCCAGCAGCGCGTCGTTATCGCTATCGATAAACTCGGCCCCCCGATTCACCATCACCCCATCAAGCTCGCCACTCAGGATACGTCCGCCAAAACGCGGCGCCCCCTCATACACATCGATGGAACGCTCCCCACGCTCGAGCGCCTGATAGGCAGCGGCGAGGCCCGTAATCCCCCCACCCACAATGGCTAACGAACGATGCTCCGACATGACAATCCAACGCTGATTTGTGCTCCCCTCACCTTAGCAAGCCGCCGCGCCGCACAGTGTGAAGATTTGATGACACCTCACCGCCTTTGGCCGCAAAAATCCGCCATAAAACAAACCCGCGCCCGGAAACGATTTCCGGGCGCGGGACAAAATAACATGCTGTTATTCATGAATAAGCGAACAAACCGCTTATTCCATGTGCTGGCCGCCATTCACCGACAGCGTCTCGCCGGTGATGAAGCCGGATTCCTCGGCGGCGAGGAAGCACACTGCGCGGGCGATCTCGCTCGGCTGACCGAGGCGACCCACCGGAATCTTCTCGATAATTTTCTCGAGCACGTTGGCGGGCACCGCCTTCACCATATCGGTCTCGATATAGCCCGGGGCGATCGTGTTCACCGTGATCCCCTTATTCGCCGATTCACGCGCCAGCGCTTTGGTGAAGCCAATCACCCCCGCTTTCGCCGCCGAATAATTCGCCTGCCCCACCTGCCCCAGCTGGCCATTCACCGAGCTGATATTGATGATGCGGCCAAACCCACGTGCGCGCATACCTTCCACCACCACCCGGCACATATTGAACAGCGAGGTGAGGTTGGTCTCGAGCACCGCATGCCAACTTTCGGCACCCATTTTATGCAAAAACCCATCGCGCGTGATGCCCGCATTGTTGATGAGAATATCAACCGGCCCGATCTCCGCTTCGATACGTTTCACCGCCAGGCTGCACTGGTCGAAATCCGCCACATCGAAGCGCATCACCTCGATCCCGGTTTCCTGCTTAAACGCCTGCGCCGCTTCCTCGTTGCCGTGATAGCTGGCCACCACGCGGCAGCCCGCTTTTTTGAGATCAACCGCAATGGCCCGGCCAATGCCGCGCGTACCGCCAGTCACCAGGGCTACTCTGTTTTTCATCGTCATATCTAGGTTCCAGGTTTCAGGTTCCAGGTTTCAGCAAGGCATCCGGATTCCTGGAACCTGGAACCCGGCACCTGATCCCTATCGTTCCACACACAACGCAATGCCCATCCCACCGCCAATGCAGAGGGTGGCCAAGCCGCGCTTCGCCTCGCGGCGCTTCATTTCATGCAGCAAGCTGGTGAGAATGCGCGCGCCCGAGGCACCAATCGGGTGGCCGATGGCAATCGCCCCGCCATTCACGTTCACTTTCGTAAGGTCCCAGCCCATACCGCGATTCACCGAAATCGCCTGCGCCGCAAACGCCTCGTTCGCCTCGATAAGATCCAGCTCGCTATGCTTCCAGCCCGCTTTCTCGAGGGCTTTGGTCGAAGCCGGAATC
>CAZUOS010000162.1:0-4340 GCA_964621415.1 uncultured Azospirillum sp. | reverse complement strand
CAGGCGGTTGTCTGCAGCATCACCAACGAGTTCGACGCTTACGCGAACGAGGTGCTGGAAAAGCTCAAAGCCCTTGGAATCCGTGCGGAAACCGACCTTCGCGCCGAAAAAATCAACTTCAAGGTGCGCGATCATTCTTTGCAAAAAGTGCCCTTCATTATCGCCGTCGGCGGGCGGGATGCGGAAGGGCGCACCGTCGCCCTGCGCACCCTCGGGCAGGAGGGCCAGCGCACACTGGCGCTTGACGAAGCCGTCGAAACGCTTGTAAAAGAGTGCGCGGCTCCGGTTTAGTGGGCTGTCATCCCGGGCTTGTCCCGGGATCTCCCGGTTTTATCCTGAGCGCGAAGCAACCTATCGTGTTACGCTCAGGCGAGTGGCAGGAGATCCCGGGACAAGCCCGGGATGACGACCTGACCGGCGCGCTTTATGCAAACACTGGAGAAACTACCTATGACGGCAACCCATGGCGCTTAAGCAAAAACGCGGCAACGAGCCCCGCGTCAACCGCGAAATCGTAGCAGATAAAATCCGTTTAATCGGCGCAAACGGCGAAATGGTGGGTGTCACCACCGTGGCGGAGGGCATGAAGCTCGCCGCGGAAGCGCAGCTCGATCTTGTCGAAATCGTGCCGAATGCCGAGCCGCCCGTGTGCAAAATCCTCGATTACGGGAAGTTCCGCTTCGCTGAGCAGAAAATGCAGCACGAGCAGCGCAAAAAGCAAAAAGTGCAGCAGGTGAAAGAAATCAAGCTGCGGCCCGGCATCGGTGCGCACGACCTTGAAATCAAGCTGCGCGCCATCCAGAAGTTTATCGAGGAAGGCGATAAGGTGGAAGTCACCTTGCGCTTCCGTGGCCGCGAAATGTCGCACCAGGAGTTCGGCATGGCCGTGCTGCACAAAGTGCGCGAGCAACTTCTCGACAAAATCAAGGTCGAGCACGAGCCGAAGCTCGAGGGTCGCCAGGTGATGATGGTCATCTCGCCCGCGAAGCACTAAGTCGTTTACACGAACGCGCTTATAGCCAAAGCCCATAAAAAAGCCCCGTGGAAGTTTCCACGGGGCTTTCGTTTGTTCGCCGCTTGGCTGCTATGCCGCGTGGGCCAGCAGGGCGAGAAGCAGAATCGCCGCGATATTGGCGATTTTGATCAGCGGGTTCACCGCCGGGCCTGCCGTATCCTTATACGGATCGCCCACCGTGTCGCCGGTGACGGCGGCTTTATGCGCGTCCGACCCCTTGCCGCCATGGTGGCCTTCCTCGATATATTTCTTTGCGTTATCCCACGCACCGCCGCCCGAGGTCATCGAGATGGCGACAAATAGGCCGGTCACGATAATCCCGATCAGCATCGCCCCCAGTGCCGCAAAGGCCGAAGCCTGCCCGGCAATATGTTGGATGACGAAATACAGCACCGCCGGCGTTGCAATCGGCAGCAGGCTCGGCACCACCATCTCGCGGATGGCGGCGCGGGTGAGCATATCCACCGCTTTGCTATAATCCGGCTTGGCCGTGCGCTCCATAATGCCTGGAATGCTCTTGAACTGACGCCGCACCTCGACCACCACGGCCCCCGCCGCACGGCCCACCGCCATCATCGCCATGCCGCCAAAGAAATAGGGCAGCAAGCCGCCGACGAACAGGCCGATCAGCACATAGGGGTCAGAGAGGGAGAACTGCACATCGAGCGTTGGGAAATAGTGCTTGATGTCCTGCACATAGGCGGTGAACAGCACCAGCGACGCGAGCGCCGCCGAGCCAATCGCATAGCCTTTGGTGACAGCCTTGGTGGTGTTGCCAACGGCATCCAGCGCGTCGGTCGTCACCCGCACTTCCTTCGGCAGGCCCGCCATTTCGGCGATGCCACCGGCGTTATCGGTCACTGGCCCATAGGCATCGAGCGCGACGACGACACCTGCGAGCGCTAGCATGGTGGTGGCCGCAATCGCCACCCCGAACAGGCCGCACAGCAGATACGGCAGCAGAATCCCGCCGCAGATAACGATGATCGGCATGCCGCACGCTGCCATCGAGACCGCGAGGCCCTGAATCACGTTGGTGCCGTGGCCGGTGGTCGAGGCTTGCGCGATGGATTTCACCGGACGGAACGCGGTCGAGGTATAATACTCGGTGATCCACACCAGTGCGCCGGTCACGCCCAGCCCCACCAGCGAGCAGTAAAAAATATCCATGCCGGTGAAGTGAACATTGCCCACCTCGTAGGCCGTTGCGAAGCCCACCAGCTTATCCACCAGTTTATAGATCAGGCCCGCCGAAAGCACCGCGCTCACCACCAGGCCTTTATACAGCGCCTGCATGATGTTCTGGCTACTGCCGAGGCGCACAAAGAAAGTGCTGATGACCGACGCCACAATGCACACGCCGCCGAGCGCGAGCGGGAACAGCATGAAGAGCTGCTGGTTGTCGCCGCTGAAGGAAATCGCCGCGAGCAGCATGGTCGCCACAATCGTCACCACATAGGTCTCGAACAAATCGGCGGCCATGCCGGCGCAGTCGCCCACATTGTCGCCCACGTTATCAGCGATCACCGCCGGGTTGCGCGCGTCGTCTTCGGGAATCCCCGCTTCCACCTTACCCACGAGATCCGCGCCGACATCCGCACCTTTGGTGAAGATACCACCGCCGAGACGGGCGAAAATCGAAATCAGCGACGCGCCGAAGGAAAGCGCCACCAGCGCCTCGAGAATCTGCCGCGACTCCACCTGTTGATCGAGCAGGTAGAAATAATACCCCGCCGTGCCCAGCAAGCCCAGGCCCACCACGAACATCCCCGTCACCGCGCCAGAGCGGAAGGCCACCGTGAGCGCCTTCTGCATGCCGCTGCGCGCGGCTTCCGCGGTGCGCACATTGGCGCGAACGGAAATCATCATGCCGATATACCCAGCGATGCCCGACATCGTGGCACCAATGGCAAAGCCCACCGCCACCAGCCAACCTAATTGCCAACCAAGGAAGCCAAAGATGACCACCCCGACGCCCGCGATGGTGGTGTATTGGCGGTTGAGATACGCCTTCGCGCCGACCTGAATTGCATCGGCGATGTCGATCATCGCGGCATTGCCCTTGGGGTTTGCCAGAATCGAACGGATGGTAAGCAGGCCATAGGCAATCGCCAGCGCGCCGCAGGCCAGAATGAGCTGATGGATCTCGTGCATTTCCATGGAATAACCCCCAGGTTGGATGAACAGCCGTTATGTTAAACATCAAATTATTATTAAAATGCAAGCAGATGTTATGACGCAGCGCAGCACGGCATTTTGCGCTGGAGTTTAGCACTCACTCGTGGCATAGTGGTCGACCCAGAGCAAAAAAAGAGGGCTTTGAGACGTGTCCCAAAGCCCCAAGTCGCTCGGCAAGCAACTCATACCAGCATCTCAGCTGGAAACTCGGTCGGAAGGCGCGGCAGCTACACCAGCTTCGCGCCTTTCGTATTTCTGAACCACGCAAAGGCCCCTTTCGAGGCGTTGCGGGCACGTTCCTTCTGCACGGCATCATACGCAGCATTCAGCGCCGCGAGCTGATCCGAAAGCATCGCCAGCGTTTCTTCGCTGGCACCTGCGGCCTGGTAACGGTCTGGGTGCAGTTTCTGCACCCGCGCCATATACCGGTCGCGCAATTCCTTGTCGGTCGCCTTGGGGGAAACCCCAATCACCTCGTAGGGCGTGCGCGGCGCTTCGGCCGAGAAGCCCTGCGCCAGCAGCCCGCGAAACGACCCACGCTCGATCCCGAACACGTCGGCCACGGCGCGCAGCAGCTCTACCTCCGCCGCGTTCAGCGGCCCATCGGCCAGCGCCACCGCGAGCAGCCGCGAGAGCACGTCGCGCCGGGTGGCTTCGTCCTGCTCCAGCACGCTGGCCAGCTGCCGCGCATATTGCAGTGCCGCACTGCCATCCAGCGCGCGGGCCAGAAACAGGCTGCGTGCTTGCGCCACCGGCATCTCGCCCCCATTGACGAACTGCACCTGAAAGGCACTGTACTCCGCCGGGTTCACCGCCCCATCGACCGCAGCCAGCTTCGCTGCCAGCGCAATCAAGCTATGGGTGAACGCCGTCGATTCCAGCCGGTAACTTCTTGCGGCCTCTTCCGCTGCATGAGCAGCAAGAAAGGCGTGTTCGGCCTGAATCGTTTGTGCGGCGAGAACCATGCTGGCGAATGCCTCAGGAGGTGTGTGTTCGTTAGAACCACTATATATAGACGCGCCCATATGCTGACAACAAGATTTTGTGGTTTTTTCGTCGTCTAGCGGAAGCGCGCAGTCGTGCTTTGTGCCGCGAATCTATCCACAGTGGATACTAACAGGGATAACTCAAAAAGTCGATTACAAAC